>JADJPW010000019.1 GCA_016713035.1 Verrucomicrobiaceae bacterium | reverse complement strand
CATCAAAGTCGGTCGCACGGCAGAGGCCTCCATGCCGCAGCCTCGCATACAGGAGCTATGACCGGCAGCGATGATGTGCTGGATGCTGCTCTGCGGCAAAACGGTGCTGCGTGTCGATACGATCGAGCAGCTCTTTGATATGGCTGAAGATACTGGCCAAGCAGCCACTGCCCGTAGGCCCACGGCTGGCCATCATCACCAATGCTGGCGGCCCTGGGGCACTCGCTACCGATGCGCTCGTCCTCGGCGGTGGCACTTTGGCAGATCTTCGGCCCACACCCTCCAGCGGGCTCGATGCCGTGCTGCCTGCGCATTGAGCCATCACAATCCGGTCGATGTCCTCGGTGATGCGGATGCCACACGCTTTACAGGCACTGCAAATCGTCTCCGAGGACGCTAATGTCGATGGCGTGCTGGCCATCCTCACACCCCAGAGCATGACACGTCCGAGCGAAATCGCCCGCGAGGTCGCCCAGGCTCGCTGCGAGCACGGCGCGGCCCTCTTCTCGCCAGTTGGATGGGGAGCCACCAGCGTCGCAGAAGGTCGCAGCATCCTCAATGCAGCCCGCATCCCCACCTACGATTACCCAGATGGTGCTGCGCAGGCCTTTGTCCGCATGCACGAGCATCACACCGGCTCCATTGGCTGCATGACACCCAGACCGCTCTTGCTGATTTTGATGCGCACTCGCATCAGGTCGCCCTACCTGCTCGCACCGGCCTCCTTTCTGAATCTGAGGCCAAATCCATCCTCTCCGCCGCTGGTATCCCCGTCGTCGAAACACACGCGGCGCTGGATGAAGATGCCGCTGTCGCCGCAGCAGTGGAGATCGGCTTTCCCGTCGTCCTGAAGCTCCTCTCAGCCACCATCACGCACAAAACGGAAGTCGGTGGTGTGCAGCTCGATCTCTGCGACGAAGCCGCCGTCCGTGCGGCCTGGCGCAGCATCCGCAGCCGCGTCAGCCCAGCAGACTTCGCGGGAGTCACCGTGCAGCGCATGATCCAGGACAAAGGCACCGGTTCATCCCTCGGTGTCTCGCAGGATGCGCAATTCGGCCCTGTGCTGCTTTTTGGAGCCTGAGGCACCCTGGTCGAAGTCCTCCAAGACCGCACCCTCGCCCTCCTCCGCTCAATCACGCCCTCGCTCGCCGCTGGATGGCACAAACCAAGGTCCACCGCATTCTACGCGGCATCCGTGGTCATCCTGGGGTCGATTTTGCGGCCTTGGAAGATGTGATCGTGCGTTTCAGCGATCTGGTCCTTGCCCATCCACGCATCGTCGAAGCCGACATCAATCCACTGCTGGCCACTCCCACCGGCATCATCGCACTGGACGCCCGGATCGTTTTAAGATAGCCTCCGCGCCATGCCACGCCTCCTTATCATGCTCATGCTGCTCACCGTCCTCGGTGCGCAGGTTTGTGGCATGCAGCGTGGTTATCTGTGTGAAGATCATCACACCACCGAGCAGAGCTGCCCAGAGCATGAGGAGCACGCTCCACTCAAAGAAGAGCTTCAGGCCGATCAAACCGTCCAAATAGCCGTTTTGGCCCCATTGGCGGTTTTGACGCCGATCCTCGATTTTTCCGTCGTATTGAAAACAGACGAAAAGGCCCATCTCGCGTGAAACACGCATGAACCGCCACTTTGGCCACCACGGCTGACTCAGAGCATCGCGCTACGCATTTGATCCTGAAGTGACAACCACCCGGTTTGTTCACTTCAGCTTCATTTCGTCATGTCAGCTCTTCGTTATCTCTTTTTCCTGTTCCCACTCACCGCGCCAGCTCTGGAACTGCCTCTCTCGCAGATCGCAGCACGCGTGAAGTCCCACCACCCGCAGCTCAGAGCTGCCCGCATGGCCGTGGAGCAGGCTCGTGCCCGCCAGCTAGGCAGTGGCAGGCTCGCCAACCCCACGCTTGATACCAGCTTTCAAAACGAAAGCGCTGTTAGCCCCCGCACTGCCAGCATAGGCATCGACCAGGCCTTTCCACTCACCCGGCGGCTCACGCTCGAAAAGCAACTCAGCGCCCAGCTCGTCACGGCGGCTGAGTTTGAGGTGCAGGACGCCTCTCGCCGCTTGATCGCAGATGCACGCACGTTGGCCGTGCGCATCATGGCGCTGGATCAGCAGTCCGCGCTACGCCAGCAGCAGGTCAGGCTCCCGGGTGAGCCTGGCTCCTTCGCGAAAAAGCCGTGCCGAAAAAGGGGGCTCTCCACTCGATGCCGCACAGGCCCAAGTCGATGCGCAGCGCCTCCTGCTCGAAGCCAAGCGCCTGCAAACAGAGCGCATCAGCCTCCTCGGGCAGCTCAAGCCCATGCTCGGCGTCTCACCCGCAGATCCGCTTTCTCTCACTGGCTCGCTGCCAGCGCTGGTCATCCCAGATCGTCGTGGCTGGATGCGTAGGCCGGATTATCAGCAGGCGCAGGCTCAAATCACAGCGGCGCAGACAGACACGGCACTCGCCCATGCCAAACGCACACCGGATCTCACCGCAGGTCTCTTTACAGCGCAAGAAAAGCAACAAGGCGTGAATACCGGCCACGTCGGCATCCGCTTCTCCATTCCGCTGCCCTTTTGGAATAAAACGAAGGCGAAATCGCCGAAAAAACCGCCGCCGCCGAGCGCTATCGCCTGGAAGCCGAAGCTTTGGGCAAACAAATCGCCGGAGAGGCCGATACCGCCCGCCGCGAAATGCAGGCCCAGGCCGAACTCGTTCGTGAAACCCGCGACACGCTGCTCCCACTCGTCATCGAACAAACCCAGAAGCTCGAAAAAGCCTACCAGAGCGGCCAGACCGATCTCATCACCCCTCCTCCGCGTCCGTGAGCAGCGCCTCCAGCTCGAATCCGCTGCGCTGGACGCCGCACGTGACTTTCACCTCGCCCGCATCCGCTACGAAGCCGCTACTTTTTCCACGCCATGAATTCATCCCCATTCAGAAGGTCTCACGCAAAGGCGCAAAGGCGCAAAGCTTCAGCATCAGACTCATTCTTTGCGCCTTTGCGCCTTTGCGTGAGTTTTCTTTGGATGAGTTGCTGCGCCTTCGGTGAAAAGCCCGACGTCATTCTCGACGATATCGCCGTGGACAATCTCCAGCTCGAATACGCCGAGGCCGAGGAGACCACCTTTGAAGAGACCATCTTCGCACTCGGGCACCTGGAGGTGCTGCCGGGGAAAAAGCCATCGTCAGCAGCCGCATCCCCGGACGTGCGTTTTCCGTGCTCGTCATTCCGCATCAGGAGGTCGATGTCGGTGCCGAAGTCGCCTGGATCGAAAGCCGCCAGCCCGGTGATCCACCGCCGGTGATCAAGCTCGAAGCGCCCATCAGCGGTCTCGTTTCTAAAGTGAACATCGCCCAAGGTCAGCCCGTGTCGCCGGAGGCCGAACTCATCGAAATCGTCGATCTCAGCACGGTGGAGGCCGCCGCGAGCGTGCCGCAGCACCTCGCTGGAAAAGTGAAGCTCGGCCAAAATGCCCATATCCGCCTCACGGCGCTGCCAGATCGTGTTTTCGAGGCCAAAGTCGCCCATATCGCCACAGTAGCGGATGAAACCAGCGGCACCATCGAGGCTGCGTTTCACGTAGGCAATCCAGAGCGCTTGCTGCGTCCAGGGATGAAGGCGGAGTTCAGCATCGTCGTCGATCAGCGAGAAAACGTCATGTCTATCCCCCGCGCCGCCGTGCAGGGAGATGCGGCGCAGCGTTTTGTCTATGTGAAGGCCTACGACCTGAAAAATGCCTTCATGAAAGTGCCCGTCGTGCTCGGTTCACAGAATGATCGCTTTATCGAAGTGCTCAAAGGCCTACTCCCCGGCGATGAAGTCGTCACCCGCGGTGCTTACTCGCTCGCCTTTGCAGGCAAAGGCAGCGTCAGCCTCAAAGAAGCCCTCGATGCCGCCCACGGCCATGCTCACAACGAAGACGGCACCGAAATGACCACCGAACAGCAAGCCGAGCATGCGCATGAACACGACGACCACGAGCATGCCGAAGGCTGGAGCGAAAGGACCACCTTCTTTGCCGCCACGAGCGGGTTGCTCTTCGTTTTGCTGCTGCTCGCGATGCTGAAGCGGAAGGAGGTGGCCGCGTGAGTGGCTTGTACAGCCATCTCGCTCTGCGAGATGAGCCCACCGCTCCGCCATTGGCATGTCGCCATGTGATTCGTTTCTCACTCAGCTTCGGGGATCTGTGTGCTCATCTCGACGGAGCGAGATGGCTACTTTGCTTCGCTGCAACGCCGGAGGCCCAGTCATGCTAAACCGCCTCATCCATTTCTCTCTGCATCACCGACCTCTCATTTTGATGATGGCGCTGGTGGTGCTGATCTTTGGGGCGCAGACGCTCACAGAGCTGCCGGTGGAGGTGCTGCCGGATATGACGAAACCGACAGTGACCATTTTGACAGAATCGCCAGGACTCGCGCCTGAGGAAGTGGAGGCGCTCGTCACACAGCCCATCGAGGCGGCCGTGCAGGGCGTGGGTGGGCTGGATCGGCTGCGGTCGAACTCGGACGTGGGCCTGTCGCTTGTTTTTGCGGAGTTCGGCTGGGGCACAGACATTTACCGTGCACGGCAGCTCGTGCAGGAGCGACTGCAAGGCGCAGCGCTGCCGAAAGGCGTCAAAGCAGGCATGACGCCGGTCTCCTCGCTCATGGGTGAAATCGTGCTCGTGGGGCTGAAGAGCACCGATGGCAAGACGACACCTGTGGAGCTACGAGTGCTCGCAGATTGGACCGTGCGGCGGCGTTTGCAGAGCATTCGCGGTATCGCAGAGGTGCTGACCATCGGCGGTGGCGTGCGGCAGATCGAGGTGCGGCCACATCCGCATCGCATGGCCGCTTTTGGCGTGAGTTTTGATGAAATCGAGGCCGCTGTGAGCCGTGCCAGTGGCAATGCCACGAGTGGTTATCTGCAAAATGGCCCGCGTGAGGTCATGGTGCGCAATCTCGGCATGAGCACCAGCTTGGACGATCTGGCAAAAACGGTGATTAAGGCAGTCGATCATCGTCCTGTGCTCATTAGCGACGTGGCGGAGGTATCGCACGGCGTGCAGCCCATGCGCGGCGACGCCAGCGTGAATGGGACGATGGGCGTGGTGCTCAGTATCGACAAAGCGCCCGGTTTTGACACGCTACGGCTCACGACAGAGGTTGAAGCAGCTCTGAAGGAGCTGAGTCTGCCAGCGGGTGTCTCAGCGGAGATTTTGTTCCGCCAGGGTGATTTCATCGAGCATGCTATTGGAAATCTGAAGGAGGCCATTCGCGATGGTGCGGTGATGGTGGCGGTCATTCTGTTTCTTTTTTTGCTGAATCTGCGCACCACCTTCATCACGCTCATGGCGATGCCGCTGTCCTTTGCGGTGACGATTTTGGTCTTCAAGCTCTTTGGCGTGAGTGTGAACTCCATGACGCTCGGTGGGCTCGCGGTAGCCATCGGCATGGTGGTGGATGATGCCATCGTCGATGTGGAAAATGTGTGGCGACGGCTGCGGGAAAATCCGGGCAAAATCAGGCTCGACATCATCGCTAGTGCCTCTAGCGAGGTGCGGAACTCGATCCTGTATGCGACAGTTTTGGTGATGCTGGTGTTTTTGCCACTGATGGGGCTCGAAGGCATCGAAGGGCGGCTTTTCACCCCCATCGCCATCGCGACGATCACCAGCATGGCGGCGTCGTTTGTCGTCTCGTTGACCGTGATCCCAGTTTTGTGCTCGCTGATGCTCAAAGCGAACGGAAAAGCCCATGGAGATGGATTTGTCGTCCGAGTGATGAAATGGACGGTGAGACATACTTTTCTGCGTTTTGCCCTGGGAGCACCTGTGGTGACTCTGGCACTTGTTGGGGTGCTCTTGATTGCGGCGTTGATGCTTTACCCCAAGATGGGCAAAGAGTTCCTCCCGGCCTTCAATGAAGGCAGCGCGACGATTTCGCTCGCAGGTGCTCCAGGCACCTCGCTGGCACATTCGAACGAAGTCGGAGAGGCAGCGGTGCGGCTGCTCAGAAGCATCCCAGAGGTGAAAAGCGTCGGCAGACGGGCTGGCCGCGCAGAGCGTGATGACCATGTGATGCCCGTGAGCGTGAACGAGCTGGATGTGGAGTTTTTCGACAACGGCAGGCCTCGCGACGAGGTTTTCCGCGATATCCGCGAGAAGCTCGGCAAAATTCCTGGCACAGCATTGAACATCGGCCAGCCCATCGGCCACCGGCTCTCACACATGCTCAGTGGCGTGTCGGCAAAGATTGCGGTGAAGATCTTCGGCCCCGATCTGGCCGTGCTGCGTGAGAAAGGCGAGAAGGTGCGCGACATCGCTAAAACCGTGCCCGGATTGACCGATGTGAACCTGGAGGCGCAGGTGCCGATACCCCCAGATCAAGATCGAAGTGAATCGCGAGCGAGCCGTCGCCTACGGTGTGCAACCAGGGACACTCAATGAGCAGGTATCGACCCTTCTCGGGGGTAAAATGCTGGCGGAACTGCGCGAGGGCCCGCGCACGATCGATCTGGTGCTGCGGCTACCGGAGGCCTGGCGTGATTCGCCAGAAAAAGTCGGTGATTTGCTGATCGAGACCACAAGCGGCCAGCGCATCCCGCTGCGCCTCGTGGCAGACATTCGCGAAGGCAAAGGCCCCAATGTGATCAATCGCGAAAGCACGCAGCGCCGCATCGTGATCAGTGCGAACAGCAATGTGCGTGACCTAGAGGGACTGGTGAAGCAATGGGAAACGGCGATCCGTGAAAAGGTGAAGCTGCCAGAAGGATACTTCCTGCGCTTTGAGGGTGAATTCCAGGCCCAACAGGCCGCTGCAAAGCGAATCACGCTCTATTTTGGCCTCGTACTCATTGTCGTGCTGGTGTTGCTGGCGAGTTTCTTTAGAAGCCTGTCACTCGCGCTTCAGGTGATGCTGAATATACCGCTCGCACTCATGGGTGGGCTCGCTTTGACGTGGTGGCTGATCGGGAATATCAGCATCGCCACGCTGGTGGGCTTCATCGCAGTAGGCGGCGTCGCCGCACGCAATGGCATCATGATGATCAGCCATTATCAGCATCTCATGCGTCACGAGGGAGAGGTCTTTGGCCGTGCGATGATCCTGCGCGGCACGCTAGAGCGCTTGGTGCCTGTATTGATGACGGCGCTGAGTGCTGGCATCGCCCTGATCCCGCTGCTGCTCGCCGCCCACGAGCCCGGCAAAGAAATCCTCCACCCCGTAGCCGTCGTCATCGCTGGCGGTCTGGTCAGCAGCACGCTGCTGGACCTGATGGTGACACCTGCGGTGTTTTATCTTTCGGCAAACAACCAACCCAAACCACACCATGAAAACCAAACTCATCCTCCTTATTACCACACTCATCAGTAGCCTCGCTTTCGGCCACGAAGGCGTGGAGCGCGGGCCGAATGGCGGGCGCATCCTCGAATTCAGTGACAACGAAACCATGCACGGCGAGATCGCGGTCAAAGATGGCAAATTCCACATCGCACTGCTGGATAAAGATATGAAAGCGGTCGTGATGAGCGAGCAGTCACTCACCGCCGTCACTGGAGATCGTAATTCACCTGCGAAGCTGGAGGTGACAAAGGACGCGAAGGGCTTCACGCTGCCGCTGGTGAAGGCGGGCGAATGGCTGATCCTGCGCTATAAAGAAACGCCAAACGCAAAAGCCATCACCGCACGCTTAGAATACAACACGGCCACCTGCGAGGAGTGCAAAGCCGAAGAATGGCTATGCAAGTGCAAGCCAGAGGCGGAGAAGAAATAACCCCAGTCCTGCCTGCTCCAGCACCGCAGCTTTTTCGAGCTGCGGCGCTGGACGGCGGCTATGGCCGCCTGAAGCGTCCAGCAAGAGCGAATGCATATCAAAAAAGGCCGACGTCATCTCTAGCGTCGGCCTTTTGTTAGCTAAACTTAGGAGGGATCAATGACTCTTACAATGGTTCAGCGTCCCGCCGCACGAGCTACAGGCATGCTTGGTGAGGCTGCCGTTCTTCAGCATCGCGACGACTTGGTTCTCACAGTCACGGCAGGACATTCTCTCTGCGCTGCGGAGGGTGACAATGCCTTTGCTGCCTGGTCCGTAGCCGCTGGATGGAGCCTGGAAGTGGATGGTGCGGCATTTGTCGCAGCTCACAGCGGCGGTGGGCGTCGATGAGGGAGACTGGCAGGAAGTCAGCAGTCCGGCGAGGCCGAGCATGAAGGTGAGGATGAGCGTTTTCATAGGATGAGTTGAGTGTTGTATGGTTTGGTTTCCAGGGCAGTTGCCCTTCATGAACGATCAACACCCCAGCGCTCCCAATCCCTGATGCTTTCGCAATCCTTACGCATCAGCACGCAAACTGCGCTCACCTCTGCCGCATGTCCGCTAGCAGTTCTTTGAGCATCTGCCGCGCCCGATAGATGCGTGTTTCCACGGCCTTGATGCTACAGTCGAGCGTTTGGGCGATCTCGTGCTGGCTCATTTCCTGGTAGGTGAAGAGATGCAGCGCCTCACGCAGATCGACAGGCAGGCTGGCGATGGCTTTTTCGATGCGGAGTGTGGTTTCATGCTGCTGTGCGGCTTCATCCGGGCTGGCATCATGCCCCGGTATTTGCTGGAGCGTGGCGGTGCAGTCTTCGATGGAGACGGTGGGATGCCGTGTGCGCCAGCGGGCGTGGTTGCGCCCCAGATTGGCTGCGATGCGGAAGAGATAGGTCGGAAAGGCGGACGTGGGCTGGTAGCGGGCGCGGCTTTGATACAGTCGGACGAAGGTTTCCTGCGCCAGATCAGCGGCGACTTCAGCGCTGCTGGTCATGCGATAGAGAAAGGCGGACACTTTGTCCTTCCACCGGTGCATGATGCCGTTCAATGCGAGATCATCCCCATCAGCGAGGCGTTTCATGGCTTCGAAGTCCGCATCCGGCGGGCAGTCTGGCAGGACGGCATCGCTCATGGTTGGGCTCCGATTCTGGCGGTGTCTTTGGCGGGAATGCCCAGCGTGTAGGGCACCATGAGGCCGAGATACCTGCGGGATTGCTCAGGTCGCAAGCAAGCGGCGATTTGATACACGTGCTCCAGCAAGGCCTGCTGGCACTCCACGGTGAGCTTGGCGCGTTCATCCATGGCACTGCGCATCTTGTCATCCACCGTGGTGCTCTGTGCGCTCAAAGCGAGGATGTCTTGATTGGAAAGATAGACGCGGTGGCAGAGATCCTCGCACTTTGGCAGGTAGGCCAAATGGAGGGCTTTCACCTTCTGCATTTGGCCGTCATCCAAGTGCAGCCAGCCTTGTAACCAATGCAGCTCCGGGAGCAGGCTGCCGTTCTCTTTCGGCATGGACTTGGCAGACTCCGAGGTGCGGAGCGCGAGCACTCGATGGGAGCACCAAAACATGCACAGACCGACTCCCACGGCGGTCACGAGGATGACGATGCCCCGCTTCACGGCACCACCTCCGCATGATGACGCAACAGAGGGTTCACCGTTTCCAGGTAAGCGAGTTCACCGCGCTGCGTGTCGGCCATTTGGAGCATCACCATGCTGGTCCCGGCACCTACGGCACCAAAGATCACGATGGTTGCAAAGGCCACTGCTGGGCGTCCGAGTGAGGTCAGCAGTAGCCGGATCAGTTCGACAAGCAGCGAGGTCACACTGCGCCCCCTCATCGGCCTCGATCCGTGACCACACTTCACGCTCAAAGGCGGGAGGCAGCGGTAGATGTGCAGGGTGCTGGCGCAGCAGTTGATGGAGTTCGTCGTCGTTCATAGGCAGGGGTGGTGATGGGTTAAACACCGAGAGCCGCATTCTCCCGCAGGATTTTGTATTTTCCAAATCGTGAAGAAAGTTGGCGGGGTCTGACGCGCTTCGGTGTTTGTCACAGCATGTCCGCCTTTCGTCTGATCACCGCCACCCTGGCACTCTCCTGCTCCGCTGCCATGGCCTGCGATGACTGCAAGCGCACGCAGCCCGCACCGGGTCAGCGTGTCGTCGAATATGATCTGCACATAGCGGAGCATCGGATGAGTCCCGCAGGAAAAAAAGTCCGCGTGCTTGCCATCAATGGCAGCATCCCCGGCCCGGTGCTGCGCTTTCGTGAGGGCGACTTCGCCCGTATCCGCGTCCACAATGATCTGAAGGACGAAACGACCTCCACCCACTGGCATGGCCTGCTTTTGCCCAACAAAGAGGACGGCGTGCCGCACATCACCACGCCGCCGATCCAGCCCGGCACCACGCACACCTTCGGCTTCACCTTGCGGCACAGCGGCACTTATTGGTTCCACTCACACACCCATTTGCAGGAGCAGAGCGGCGTCTATGGCGGCATCGTCGTCGAGCCACGCGGCGGCGAACCGGTGAAAGCAGACCACGAGCAGGTGCTCATCCTCTCCGACTGGACGGACACCGATCCCATGGAGGTCATGCGTATGCTCATGCGCGGCAGCGACTATTTCGGCCTCATGCGCCGGAACTCACAGTCCATCCTCGGAGCCTGGCAGCGTGGGAACTTAAAAGACTACTTCGCTCGCGAATGGGACCGCATGATGCCCATGGACGTGTCGGACGTGGGCTACCACGCCTTCCTCATCAACGGTCAGCGCCAGACCCGCATCGAGGGAAAGCCCGGCGAGCGTGTGCGTCTCCGCATCATCAATGCCAGCGCCGCCAGCTACTACCACCTCACCAGTTCCGCAGGGCCGCTCACCATCATCGCCGCCGATGGGCCTCCCGTGCAGCCCGTGAAGGTGCCGCAGTTCCTCATGGGCATCGCCGAGACCTACGACCTCCTTTTGACCATCCCCAAAAGCGGCCAGCACGAGCTGCGCTTCACCACGCAGGATGGCAGCGGGCACAGCAGCGCAGTCTTTGGTCAAGGCACGCCCCACAGCGCCCCCGTGCCGCCGAAACCCAACCTCTACCAAATGGATGAGATGCTCACTCTCGCCCTCGAAGAGAAGGAAGACGATCCGCTCGCCTCCCTGAATCTCCCGCGCCCCGGCTCGCCCTACCGGCTGCTCAAAGCCACACACGACACCACTTTGCCAAAGAATCTCCCACGCCGCAAAATCACCCTCCACCTCACTGGCGACATGAATCGCTACATCTGGAGCTTTGATGGCAAAACCATGGCCCAGCAGCCCTACGTCCTCATCAAAAAAGGCGAGATCATCGAGCTGGAACTCATCAACGACAGCATGATGCACCACCCCATCCACCTGCACGGCCACTTCTTCCGCCTGCTCATGGGCCAGGGCGCACGCTCACCGCTCAAGCACACCGTCGATGTCCCGCCGATGAGCACCCGCACTGTCGAGTTCGAGGCCAATGAAGCCCACGACTGGATGTTTCACTGCCACATTCTCTATCACATGATGAGCGGCATGGCCCGCGTCTTCCGCTATGAGGAGGAAGCAGACACCCAGGCCCACGATACCGCACCCATGGCAACAACCACCGCAGACCACAGCATGGCTCACGCCAGCGGCCTCGGAGAGCACCAGCACGACATGAGCTACGTCTGGGGCGCAGCCTCCCTCACCTCGCAGATGAGCGAGGGCCTGCTCACCTGGATGAATCCCAAAAATGACCTCCAGCTCGCCTGGGAAGTCGGCTGGCAGCGAGTGGACGAGCCCCAATACGAGATCGACCTCCTCTATCAGCGCTACTTCAATTTGAACTTCCAAGCCTTCGCCGGGTATCGCCTCACCAATGCCCCCGCCGCCCAAGACCGCGGCCTCATCGGCATCAACTACCGCCTGCCCCTCATGGCCTGGCTCAACGTCAGCCTCGATACCGAAGGCGACGCCCGCTTCAGCCTCGCCAAGCGCTTCCAGCTCACCCCGCGACTCGGCGTCTGGGGAGATGTCTTTTATGACACCGGCACGAAATGGGAATGGGGTGCCGGAGCCGACTACACCCTCACCCGCCACACCTCCCTCACCGCCAGCTACCACAGCGACTACGGCCTCGGAGCCGGTGTCCTCATCCGCTTTTGAGAGCCATCAGGCTCTCGGAAAACACAAATAAACCCAAAACACATCCACAAACATGAAAACGGCACTCCGCACCTTCCTCACCACCGTCCTGCTGGGCCTCTCCCTCAGTGCCTGCACCGCTCCCGAAGCCGCTCAGGCCACCTACAATGCCAAGCCTTATCCGCTCAAAACCTGCCTCGTTACCGGCAATGACCTCGACAGTATGGGCGGCCCGATCACCAAGGTCTATGATGGCCAGGAGATCAAATTCTGCTGCAAACCCTGCGTGAAGAAGTTCGAGGCCAATAAGGCCAAATACCTCGCCAAGCTGCCCGAGTAACCCTGCGCGGCTCATTTCTTGTGACGGCTTACTGTGAAGTCCTGCACGCTGGCGGCGTTCATCCAATCCGTATGAAACACATCCTTCTCTCCCTGTTGATCCTCCCGCTTGCCTTCGCTGCGCAGGTGCAGGTGGAATCCCTGCCGGAGCCGGGCATCCAGCCGCAGGTCATCGTCACCTCCACCGGCCTCGTGCACCTCGTCTATCTGAAGGGCGATCCGAAGGCCTGCGACATCCGCTATGCCTCACGCAGAGCCGACGGTGGCGCATGGTCCGCACCCATCACCGTCAACAGCGAGCCGCGCTCCGCCATCGCCGCAGGCACGATACGCGGTGCACAGGTCGCGCTGGGGAAAGATGGCAGCGTGCAGGTCATCTGGAATGGCAACACAGGGGGCAAAAAGGAAGTGATGATGCGAGCCCCGCTACTGCATGCGCGGCTTCCATCAGGCGCAAAGGCCTTCAGTGCGCAGCAAAACCTCATGGGCGACACCACCGCTCTCGATGGCGGCGCTTCGATTGCCGCCAATGAAAAAGGACATGTCAGCGTCGTCTGGCACGCCGCGCCTGCCGGAACTTCAGGAGAAGCCCAGCGCCTCGTCTTTGTGCGATCCTCCACCGACGACGGCGGCACTTTCTCCGCTTCCACGCCGCTGAATGAAAAACAGCCCGGCGTCTGCGCATGCTGCTCCCTGCGTGCGTATTTAGCCGCCGATGGAACGCTGAGCGTGCTCTATCGCGCCGCCTCCGCACCGACCTCCCGCGGCATGTGGTTCATCACCAGCAAGGCCAGTCGCAGCACCCTCACCAAGCTCGATGATTGGCGCGTCGCCATGTGTCCCATGAGCAGCGCCAGCCTCCTGCCCGCCGCGCAGACCCTGCGTGCCGCGTGGGAGAATGACGGCCAGATCATCACCAGTCTCATGGGTGCTCCCACCAGTGCGGCGCAGAAAATCGGCCCCAGGAATGCCAAGCATCCCGTCCTGGCGCAAAATGCCCAAGGCCGCACCATCATCGCCAGCGTCATCGGCTCCGGCTGGGGAAAAGCAGGCAGCCTGCATTGGGATGTTCTCGATGCCGAGGGCCACGTCACCGCATCTGGCGATGGCACCAAGCTGCCCGTTTCCAGTTACGCCGCTACCTATGCCAAGCCGGATGGCAGCTTTGTCATCCTCCGTTAATCCGCTGCTAGTCTCGCCTGAGCAGGCCCCTCATCCACCCAGCTTATGAACCTACCACAAACATTCCCGCTCACTGGCATGAGTTGCGGCTCATGCGTGTCAAAAATCACGGCACGGCTCCAGGAGCATCCAGACATCATCGAGGCAAACGTCACCCTCACACCGCCGCAGGCGCAGATCATCACCCGCACAGCTTTGAGCCCAACCGAGGTCAATGACTGGCTCCGGCCGCTCGGCAAATACCAAGTGACCGAAGCTACTTCGCCATCCGTGCCCAGCACCGCGCTGCCGCCGAAATCCGCGCAAACCTACAAGCCGCTGCTCATCCTGCTTGCCTATCTGTTGCTCGTCATCCTCGCTGCTAGTGTCGCCAGGGGTCATTTTGACCTCACGGAGGCCATGCGCTTGTTCATGGGCGGATTCTTCATCGCCTTCTCCTTCTTCAAAATGCTCGACCTGCGCGGCTTTGCGGATGCCTACCGGAGTTATGATCTCGTCGCCAAGGTCTGGCCGGGTTACGGCATCGTCTATCCCTTCATCGAGCTCGGACTGGGCCTAGCCTATCTCGCAGACACCCATCCGCTGGTCGTGAATGCCATCACCGCCACCGTCATGGCTGTGAGTCTCGCCGGAGTGTTGCGTGCCGTGTTTTCCAACCGCGCAATCCGCTGCGCCTGCTTAGGCACCGTATTTCAACTTCCCATGTCCACCGTCACCATCATTGAGGACGGTCTCATGCTTTTGATGGCCGTGTTCATGTTGTTCCCGACCGCTCATTGAATGAACGGGCTTCAAGCACCAGCCAGAGGCGGAGAAGAAGGAATCGGCTCAGAATGCGGTGCCCGGATGCGGCTCATCGCGGTGCCGGAGTGAGTGGAGCACTCCAGACCTGCGGTGAGCGCACGCCGGGGCGTGACTCGCCGCCTGGAATCACGAGTTTGCCCCGCCAAGTCACCGCTGGCGTGGTGACGAGTGAGAAGGGCACTTCGCCTGCTTCGGACCAAGATTGAGTTTGAAGATCAAAACACAAAATGGACCTCGGAAAGCCTGGGTGAGCGGATTTGGGCTCAAAGTTGGCCTTGGAGCCATCATCGCCGCCTAGGATGAAAATTTGGCTGCCGATCACGGGAGCAGGGCTCGGAGCAGCGACGCTGACACGCGGCAAATCGGGCAGTTTTTTCCATCCATTCGCCGCAGAGTAGCTCCAGGCATCTCGGAGCCACTCACGCTGCGCTTTGCCATCGGGGCCTGGTTTCAAGGCGGCACCGCTAAAGAGGTAAACATGGCCATTCGCTGCCGCCATGCAGGCCAGGATGCGTCCGCCGCCAGGGCAGGGGGGCAGTTGCTGCCATGTGGCATCTGCTTTCTTCAAATCGAGTGCCCAGAAGCTATCGAGCGCACGCGTCGCTGCGGGTAAGTCGATCCCTCCGGCGATGTAGAGCACTTCATCGAGCACGCACCCGCTCATGAATGCGCAGGGACGCGGCAAAGCGGGGAGCTTGGAGTCGCTTTTCAGCCAGAAGACCTCGCGGTAGTGCTCCGTGGCATTCCCACCGCCAGCGATGAGCATGCCACGCTGCGTGGAGATGCTGACGCCATAGCCATTCGGTCTCGGGAGCTGCCCAGCGATGCGCCAGGTGCCATCTGGCTGATCGAGCTGATAAATGCTGTCATACCAGACCTTCGTGCCGCCTTCCCAGGGCATCTTATCCGTGAAGTGAGTGCCACCAGCGATGATGAGTGCCCCGTCCTGCACACCCGCAAAGGAGCCCGCAAAGCCGCGTGCATCTGGCACATCGGACAGGCGAGTCCAGCTAGTGACTGTGAGAAAGAGCAGCATGGAGAAATGCATCATGTAGCGCCTAAACATGGGCTTGGCCCATCCGGCAAGTGACATGCAGTGATGGAGGCCCTCTCCCGAACCATGTTTAAGCCGAATCATTTCACCGAGAGAGCTGGGATAGGGTGGGTGAAAAAAACGGCGCAGCTTGGGCGTAGGTTTGTCCGCTCTCTCATGCTGACCATCTCTGGCAAATCCCACGGCAAATTCTGCGACGGTGTCTCCCGTCGTGATTTCTTGCGCATCGGCGGCCTGGCCATGGGTGGGTTATCGCTGCCAGAGCTGCTCAAGGCGGAGGCCGAGGCCAAAGCGGGTCGCAGTTTCAAATCCGTGATCATGATCTACCTCTGCGGGGCACCGCCGCATCAGGACATGTATGACCTGAAGATGGATGCCCCACTGGAAATCCGTGGGCCGTATAAGCCGATCAAAACCGCTGTCCCCGGCATCCACATCTCTGAGCACGCGCCGCGCCTGGCCAAGATCATGGACAAGCTGGTGCCGATCCGCAGCATGTATGGCAGTCCGAATGGAGCGCACGACAGCTTCATCTGCTACACTGGGCGTCCACCGCCCCCAATGGTGGCAATGCACCCACAGGCAGGCTTTCGGATCCACCGTCCTTCGGCTCCGTCATCTCACGCTTGCAGGGGCAGGCTGATCCGGCCGTGCCCGCATTCGTCGGACTCGCTCCGAAGGCGGGGCATCCGCCCTACGGCTCGCCTGGGCACCCTGGATACACTGGGAACACGCATGCGGCCTTCCGTCCGAATGGTGCGGGCGTGGAGGATCTCCAGCTCAATGGCATCACCTTGGATCGACTCGAAGACCGCCGCTCCTTGCTCGATGGCTTTGATCATTTCCGTCGTGAAATGGATGCCACTGGCCTCGTCAGCAGCATGGATGCCTTCAATCAGCAGGCGCTCAATGTCCTCACCAGTAGCAAGCTGCTCCATGCACTTGATTTGAGCAAAGAAACGCCCCAGACCCGCGAGCGCTATGGAAAAGGCGATGCGAAAAACTACGGAGATGGCGCTCCGCTCAATTTGGAGCACTTCCTCCTCGCACGCCGTCTCGTGGAGGCTGGTGCCCGCGTCGTCACGCTGAATTTCGGACGCTGGGACTTTCATGATAACAATTACCCACAGCTCCTGCGGCACCTACCGCTCTTTGATCAGGGCATGAGTGCCCTCGTCGAGGATCTGCACCAGCGCGGCCTCGATAAAGACGTCGCCGTCGTCGCTTGGGGTGAGTTTGGCCGCACCCCCATCGTGAACAAAGACGGCGGCCGCGATCATTGGCCACGAGTCGGCGGAGCTTTGCTCGCTGGTGGTGGATTAAAGACAGGCCAAGTCATCGGTGCCACGGATAGACTCGGCGGTGAGCCCACCGACCGACCGGTGCACTTCGGGGAGGTCTTTGCCACGCTCTATCGCCACATGGGCATCGACACCGTGAAGACCACGCTCAGTGACCTCACGGGCCGCCCACAGTATGTCGTCGATGGCTGGCAGCCCATGCCAGAGCTGATCTGAGAACGATCAAGATAGTGCAGCAGCCAATACTGCGGCTTGAAGAAAGTCCGCAGCGCTGCGAAAAACGTGCCTACGCACATGCTCGCCCCCGCCGCCGTCCTTTACGCATCCAAAACCCCACTCCGTATCGAGGAAGTGGAGGTGCTACCTCCGCAGCGTGGGGAGGTCACCGTCCGCATGAAGGCCGCTGGCGTCTGCCACAGTGATCTCCATGTCATGAAAGGCGACCTCAGCATGCCCACACCCATCATCCTCGGGCATGAGGGCAGCGGCGTCATCGAAGCCGTCGGCGAAGGCGTCACCACGCTACAGGTCGGTGATCCCGTCATCCTCATGTGGCGTGGGCCATGTGGCCGCTGCGAATACTGCGCCGCAGGCCGCCCTGCACTCTGCGATATGGGCACCGCCATGCGCTTCACCGGCCTCATGCCAGATGGCACCACGCGTTTTCGCAACTCCGCAGGCGATAGCATCCGCCACTATGCTGGCGTGTCCGCCTTCTCCAGCCTCAGCACCATGCCAGAGGCCAGTGTGGTGAAAATCCCCACTGGATTCAGTTTTGAAAAAGCCGCCCTCATTGGCTGTGGCGTCATCACCGGCGTCGGAGCCGTCATCAATGCCGCACAGGTCCGCCCCGGCTCCAGCGTCGCCATCATCGGCGTCGGCGGTATCGGTTTAAATATCGTCCAGGGAGCTCGACTCGCTGGCGCACGACAAATCATCGCCGTGGACCATTTTCCGCGCAAAGAGGCCGATGCACGGCTTTTTGGCGCTACCGACTACATCGACGTCAGCGACGGAAAAGACCCCGTGGAGGCCATCAAAGCCCTCACCGGCGGAAAAGGCGTCGATTATGCTTTTGAGGCCTTCGGTAGCGGCAAAACGACCGAACAGGCCTTCGATGCCACCAAGAAAGGCGGCCTCTGTGTGGTCGTCGGCATCACCAGCGCCGCCGACCGCGCTCACATCAACATCAACCAACTGCTCTACGCTGAAAAAACGCTCCGAGGCAGTCTTTACGGCACCACACGGCCACGCACGGATCTACTCACCCTCATCGACATGCATCAGAGCGGCCAGGCCATGCTCGACGAGCTCATCACCACACGCTATCCGCTCTCCGAGATCAACGAAGCCTACGATGCCCTCCAGCGTGGCGAAGTCGCCCGCAGCCTCATTGTTTTTTAACCATTCACACATCCCTCATTCCTCTCCCATGTCCTTCATCCACGACGACTTCCTCCTCTCCACGAAATCCGCCAGCCGCCTCTACCACTCGTTCGCCGAGAACGAGCCCATGATCGACTACCACAATCATCTCCCGCCGCAGGACATCGCGCGGGATCGCCAGTTCGCCAATCTCTTCGAAATCTGGCTCGAAGGTGATCACTACAAATGGCGCGCCATGCGCTGCAACGGCATCCCGGAGAGCCACATCACCGGCTCCGCCTCCCCACGCGACAAATTCCTCGCCTGGGCCAAAACCGTGCCGCAAACCCTGCGCAATCCACTCTACCACTGGACCCACATCGAGCTGAAACGCTACTTCGGCATCGACGACCTCCTCAACGAGCAAACCGCCCCCGCCATCTGGGAAAAGACTGAGGCCATGCTCGCTCAGAAGGACATGAGCGCCCGCGGCATCCTGAAGAAATTCCAAGTCCGCGCCCTCTGCACCACCGATGATCCCATCGACGACCTCGCGCACCATCAGAAGTGCGCCGCCGATGGCTTCGAGGTCGGCGTCTATCCCACCTTCCGTCCCGACAAAGCTCTCGCCGTGCATTCACCCGAAGCCTGGAACGCCTGGTGCGACAAACTCAGCGCCGCCAGCGGCATTGACGTGAAAAACTACGCCACGCTGCTCGAAGCCCTCACGCAGCGTCACGACTTCTTCCACAGCGTCGGCGGTCGCCTCAGCGATCACGGCTTGAACTACTGCCACGCCAATTTCGTTAGCGATGCCGAGGCCGAGCGCATCTTCCAAAAAGCCCGCAGTGGCACCGCTGCCACCGCTTCTGAGCAGGATCAGTTCGCCAGCAACATCATGCTGCATGTGGGCCGCCTCAATGCAGCTAAAGGCTGGACCATGCAGCTCCACCTCGGCCCCGTGCGCAACAACAACAGCCGCCTCGCCCGCCAGATCGGCGCCGATGTCGGCTGCGACAGCATCGGCGACTGGCCGCAGGCCGAGACGCTCTCCCGCTTCCTCGACCGCCTCGAAACCGAGGACCACCTGCCTAAAACCGTCCTCTACAACGTCAACCCCGCCGCCAACTACGTCTTCGGCACCATGGCCGGCAACTACGCCGATGGCACCACGCCCGGCAAAGTGCAGTTCGGCAGCGGTTGGTGGTTCGTGGATCAAAAAGAAGGCATGGAGTGGCAGATCAACGCCCTCAGCAACCTCGGCCTCCTCAGCCGCTTCATCGGCATGCTCACCGACAGCCGCAGTTTCATGAGCTTCCCCCGCCACGAATACTTCCGCCGCACCCTCTGCAACCTCCTCGGCACCGACATCGAATCCGGTCTCATCCCCAACGACGAAGCCCTCGTCGGCCAGATGGTCAAAAACATCTGCTACGCGAACGCGAAGGCCTATCTGGGGCTGGCTAGGTCGTAGGTGAACTCGTTCCATGAAGACTTGGCTCCTCATGCAAGATGTGTGGTTCCCTGATCCACCCAAACTACCGCCGACGCTGTGGGACCGCTTTGTGGACTGCAATTACGGCGGAATGACAACACCTGTCGTGATTCTCACCCTCGCATGCTGGCTTTATGTCCTATCGCGAAGAAGCTTCGGAAACTTGCTTTGGCCAATCGGCATCTTAAGCCTTTCACCTCTGCTAATCGGTTATCTCAAGCTCTGGCGCGTCTTAGAGAGAACTGCAGACAATATCGAAGGCTGGCATAGCATCATGGATTATGAGAGTCCAGAAGCGAATCTTCGTTATATAGAGCGGGCCATGGATGGCGCGTGGTTGGGTGGCATGGCAAGCCTGATTCTGTGCGGATTTTTTCTCTTAGTCCTCGTGATCTGCCGCAGAAGAGCAGCTCGACCAAGTAGGCATTCAATGTTGCTTCGTTAAATGCCTCGAAATCATCATGACCACCCTGAACGAGATCAATCTCAAAGCCCGGCAAGTGCTCCGCACTGCCCTGGATGCCGCCGACTACGCCCGGTATCAGCAGCAGTTCAGCGCAGGTTCCGGGGATTACACCGCCGAAAGACACACCAACGAAGAACGGGACACAGATGCCATTGCAGCTCATGTGAAGGACTTGAAGACCGCCGGACTCCTTCCCCCTCCACCATCGGCTCAAGTGTTCCCAATTGGGTGACTTACCGATTCTTGGCGCTTCATCGGCATGCTCACCGACAGCCGCAGCTTCATGAAGCTTCCCCCGCCACGAATACTTCCGCCGCACGTTGTGAAACCTCCTCGGCACCGACATCGAATCCGGCCTCATCCCCAACGACGAAGCCCTCGTCGGCCAGATGGTCAAAAACATTTACTACGCGAATGCGAAGGCCTATCTGGGGTTGGCGAGGTCGTGAGGCACCCCGAGCCCAACGTTTGAAGTGTGGCACGGCGGAAGGAAGGAGTCCAGAGCGAAGCGAACTAGAGGCGTTGTCCGCCGTTGCCACCACTGCCTTGTCCACTCCGTTTCTGTTTTAATTGTTTAAGGAGAGTTGCCCGTTTCTCAATATCGGAAACGTGAAAATTCTGAAGCGCCCATCCTTCCGTCGGATGCTGCTTCTCCAGCTCATAAAGCCGCCCTATTTTTTGCGCCTCGATTTCTCTATGGGAGATCGCGGTGTCGTAGTCCCCATCGAATTGGGCGAGAATGGACCTTGCGCCGTGGAAACAAATCGCCTCGTCAGCATCTGGGAGTTTCGAGCACTCTGAGATGATTCTTCGAAGTTCAGCAATCGAGTCAGCAGACGGTTCACCCTCGTTGACGATCAAGTCCGTGATCTCAACTTCCAAGTTCTTGAGCTTGCCCCACGGCGTCATTTCTAGATAAATTGTGAGCGAATCAGATTCGCTCACAGTTTTTGAGTGAGCAAGGAAGGCAATGAGAGATTTGATGTCACACCTACAGCCGACCCGGCTGTAGGCCGAAGGGTTTCTTTGGGCGGCGTTCGTTTTGACTCGGTGGGGGAGGCCATGTTGGCGGTGAGTTGGAGTTCGCGGCGGGCGGGGTTGATTTTTTGTTCGACGAGGGTGCGGCGGTCTAGGAGGAGGGCGCTGGCGGTTTGTTGGACTTGGGATTGGGTCCAGTTGGCTTGGTCGTAGGCATCCGCCAGGGTGGCGAGGCGGTGCTCTCGGCGGCGATGACGCCTTTGAGGACGATTTTCGGCGGGGTGACGGCGTTGCTGAGGCTTTGGCCTATGCCGAAAGCGGCGCGTTGGGCATCGTCACCTGCGAAGCTGCGGCGGGTGCCTTTGAGTATGAGAGTTGAGCACGGCCTTCTTGCAGCCGGTCGTGTGCATGGCAGTTGGTCAAGCGGTTGCATGCCTCAGAGCTGGGAGTGATACACAATACAGCCCAGGGTTGTCACGGGCTAATTTTTCACCGTACTGCCAGACGCTGAATGCCCGGTGGTCCGTGGATGGAAAAAGCCCCCCTTCAACCCCCAAGTCTGCCCGATGGGTAAAACCGCCGCCATCGGAATGCGCTGGCCGGTTTTGGGGGATTGGCGAGGAGGTGTCGCCACACCTTCCTCTCTACGGTGCTTTGACATCCCCGCGCTGCGCTTTGGCAGGACGGTTCTGTGCTTTGGCATTTAACGCCCTCGGCCTCCTCAGCCGCTTCAGCGGCATGCTCACCGACAGCCGCAGCTTCATGAGCTTCCCCCACCACAAATACTTCCGCCGCACACTCTGCCACCTCCTCGGCACCGACATCGAAAACGGCCTCGTCCCGGAACGACGAAGCACTCGTCGGCCAGATGGTCAAAAACATCTGCTACGGCAATGCCAAGGCGTATCTGGGGTTGGCGAGGTCGTGAGTGACTTCGACGGACATAAAGGGGTACAATCTCGGCGTTTAGGACATCCCTGGGGGGGGGGATCGCTAAGGTGCTCTGCTGGCTGAACGCAAGGTCGGCACAGCACTCAGCAACATACGTGTACAGGGTTGCTCGTTGTGAACTGTGGAGCTGTCTGTCTCCGACCGGAGGCAGAGGGTCCGCATTTTTCTTCCTAGAACCCTTTTTTGCTATGTCTCATGTTCACGTTGATGGTCTTATCAGTCACAGCCTTGCACCGGATAGGAGACTGCTGGGAGAGAGCGGAGGAAAGGGGCCGACGCAGGGCATTGCGAATGTGGGGCGGGTGTTTCCGTCGCATCTCATCGGTGAGCAGCATCACACGGTGATCGATTTGGGGAATGTGAAGCGCGTGGCCATGATGGTGACGCCGGAGGGTGGGGTAGCATTCGAGATGAGGCTTGGGAGGCGGTTTCTACGATCCGTGCGATCTTGCGGCAGCAGGGCGAACCGATGGCAGTGACGATGCAGACCGTTTTTATCCGTGACCGTGCGGATGTGCCTGCGGTGAAGCAGATTTTCGAAGCTTATTATGGGGAGCGTATGCCCCTGACGTTGTTTGTGGTACAGCCACCGTGTGAGGGGAGGGGCCTTGCCATCGAAGCCTGGGCGGTGAGCACCAGTTCGGCTAAAGTAGAGTACCATGACGAGCATCTGGTGACAGTGAGCTATGGTGGTATGCGCTGGATTTATGCCTCAGGGGGCTCCTTGCATCGCGAGGGCCGAACAGCTTATGAGCAGTCGCTGGAGGCCTTTGAGAGCATGCGCCGTGTACTAGCGGAGGCTGGAGCGGCTTTTGAGGATGTGGTGCGGGTGTGGCTCTACCAAGGTTGTATCACGGAGGTGGTGGACGGTGTGGAGCGCTACCGTGAGCTAAATCGGGCTCGCACGGACTTTTTTGCAAATATCGCCTTCGATAACCGGCCTGTCCCAGTGGTGCATCCAGGCTACGCCGTTTATCCGGCTAGTACAGGCATTGGCACGCTTTGCCACGGTCTGATCACAGCCTGCATGGCGCTGCAAACCGAGCGCACAGACGTCTCGCTTTTGGCGTTGGAGAATCCGCTGCAAATCTCCGCCTTCGATTACCCGAAGGAGTATTCCGTGAAGAGTCCGAAATTCGCACGTGCGATGGCGGTGAGGGCAGGGGATCATGTGACGACATGGGTCTCTGGCACGGCCAGCATCGTGAATGCAGAGACCGTACACCCAGGGGATGCAGAAATGCAGACGGAGCAGACGCTGACCAATATCGAGCGGCTCATCTCTGCGGAGAATTTTGCCCGGCTCGGATGGGACGATGTGGGTGCGACGCTAGATGATTTGGCAAAGATCCATGTTTATGTGAAGCACGCAGAGGACTTTGAAAAAGTCCGCGCCGTGTGTGAGCGACGACTAGGCTTACTGCCGACGATTTATGCCCAAGCCGATGTGTGTAGGCCCGATTTGCTGGTAGAGATCGAAGGGGTGGCCTTCTCACGTATTCTCGAGCGGAACTCACCGTCCACAGGAGGTGCCTCATGAAAAAGGCGCTCACCTTTCTTTTGCTCGCACTCACGCCCGCCATAGCAGCAGAGGCTCCAGTGTATGATTTGGGTCCACCCGTAGCAAAAATCGGCGCAGAGCTGAAGCCGCATGAGCGCATCGACGAGCTTGTTTTGACACAACTGACCGAACTTGGTCTGAAACCGGTAATTTGAGAACCGACGCGGTGTTCGTGCGTCGTGCGTTTTGACCGTGATCGGCACATTGCCGACAGAGCAGGAGGCGCGGGGATTTGCGGCCGCGAAGCAGCCAGACAAGAGGGCGCAGCTCATCGAGATCCTTCTCCAGCGGCCTGAATTCACCGATTTTGGGCGATGAAGTTCGGCGACATCCTGCGCGTGAAGGCAGAGTTTCCCATCAAACGTGGCCCAATGCCGTGCAGGCCTATCATCGCTTTATCCATACCAGCGTACGTGAAAATAAGCCGCTGCACCTTTTCACGCGACAACTGCTGCTCGCCAACGGTAGCAACTTCCGCGAAGGCGAAGTGAATTTTTACCGCGCCATGCAGGATCGCAGTCCGAAGGGGATCGCAGCCACGGTGGCGCTCACTTTCATGGGCGAGCGTGCGGATAAGTGGCCTGTGAAGAAGCTGGAGGCTATGTCTGGCTTCTTCGCGCAAGTCGCCTTCAAGTCCACGGCGGAGTGGAAAGAGGAGATCGTGTACTTCGATCCCACGGCGGATAAAGATGGCCTCACCCAAGCATGCCAGTGATGCCGGATGGTCTTGCGGTGAATATCAAAACGGGATTGGAGGACCCACGGGCTATTTTTTCCGAATGGCTGCTGCGACCGGAGAATCCGTGGTTCAGTAAAAACTGGGCGAATCGCATTTGGAGCTGGCTGATGGGGCGCGGCATCGTGCATGAGCCGGCTGACTTTCGGGCGGATAATCTGCCGTCAAATCCCGCGCTGTTGGCTTTTTTGGAAAAGGAGTTTGCCACGTCCAAATGCGATCTGCTGCATCTCTTCCGCATCATTTTGAACTCGCAGGTCTTCCAGCTCTCCTCCGTGCCCGTGCAGGATACACCAGCTGCGGTCGCGCACTTTGCACACTATCCTTGCGCCGATTAGAGGCTGAAGTGCTCATAGATGCGCCCAATCAGATCACCGCGACCAAGGAAACTTATAGCCCGATCCCAGAGCCCTTCACCTTTATCCCTGAAAACGTACGCGGCATCGCCTTGGCGGATGGCAGCATTACCAGCTCGTTTTTAGAGCTGTTTGGTCGTCCGCCGCGTGACACAGGCTATGATTCAGAACGCAATCAGAGCACCAGCCCACCACAGCGCCTGCATCTGCTAAACTCCAGCCATGTGCTTGGCAAAATCAAAGAGTGTCCGCTCGTCACAGAGGCGGACGGCGGGGATCATGATCTGAGCAAACTCCTGCAAGATAAAATTTATCACCCCCTCCTGGCTCCCGTGCGCCCTGCAGGAGATCGAAGCGCTCAAAGCACACATGACTGCCCCTACTCCAGTGGCAGCTCACTGGCAACCACGGAAACATCGTGTGGGCGCTCATCAATCAACCGGGTTTTACTTCAGTCATTGAACCTACAACCCAATAGCGAACGCCATGAACACCTCCATCGCTGAAACGGCGCGCGACGTGCTCCGCCTCACTCAGCGCATGGGCGGGGCACCTTTCACGCCGCGAGGCCATGCGGCGTAGCATCTGCTTAATGCCAGTCTGCTGCTGATGGAGCCCATTGGCATCAGGCCGCTCCACGTGCCACGACCATCGCCAAAGACGGTAAAGCCAAGTCCGTCATCCGTCTGGCTGTGGGGTGGGCCTTGCCGTATCGACACCTTTGATCCGAAGCCAGAGGCCGGGCGTGAGTTTACGGGTGCACTGGACCAGACGTTGAGACGAATGTCAGTGGCATTCGCATCGGTCTCAGGCTCGCCGCAGGCTCGTAAGTGTGCGGATAAATACTCCCTCATTCGAAGCATGATACGCCGGCAATAACGGCCCGTGAAACCGCCGCCTACCTCGTGCAGACAGGCCAGGCCTCTGGTTGTGATGTGTTCCCTGGCTTGCGGGAGCGGTGGTCAGTTATTTTCCAAAGGATACGACGCAGGTTATAAGGGGCTCATACCGCCCTACGTCATTATCACTCAACCACCAGGGCCGCTTTTCCCAGGCAGGCTTTTCTCGGGCCACGCTACAAGCCTTTTGCTACGCAGGTGGCGATCAAATCAGATCGCCTTTCGCGGTCGAGGGCATTATCACGCCAGACATCAGCGAGGAGCATCAAAGGAGCGTCATAAACTCATGGGCAGCCTCAATACGCTCGGAGGTGCATTGCCCGGCAATGCGACGCTGAAAACCGTCGTTGAGTCCGAACAGCAGGCCTATGAGAACCATCCTTGGCGATGCCGGGAAGCTCTTCGATCTCCAGTCAGGAAAAGACGAGATGCGAGACCGCTATGGACACCAGCACCTTCGGTCAGAGGCGCCTCATATGACGACGGCTCGTCGAAAAAGGCGTTCCCTTCATCACCATCAACTACCAGGGCTGGGATACGCACAAGCAGCACTTCCAGATCATGAACCGCAAGCTGCCAGAGCTTGATCGCGGGGGCTCGCCGCGTTGTTGGCGGATCTTCTGAGCACGGGCTGCTGGAAAGCACCATCGTGTGGTGCACGGGCGAATACGGTCGCCGCCGAAGGTCCGGAATGGCGGAGTCGCCCTGGAATGGTGGCGGGCATCATTTCGGCAAATGCTTCTCCTCCCTGCTCGCGGGTGGTGGATTCAAAGGCGGGCAGGTTCTTGGCAAATCGAACGCCACAGGGGAAGAAGTCATGGGCGTCCTGTGCTCACCCTGCTGACGTGATCGGTAGCATCTACGGCCAGCCACTAGGCATCCCAGCGGACGCACCGCTACCGCACCACCTCAACACACCGACACTCGTTGGCATGCCAGGCAAAGAAAAAAAGTGCCCATGGGCGGACTGCTCAAAGAACTCATCTGATCAGGCCAAATCATGAAACTGCGAGTCATTC
>JADJPW010000018.1 GCA_016713035.1 Verrucomicrobiaceae bacterium | reverse complement strand
CACCAGCGCCGCATCAAAACGATGCTGCCAATCTGGGCAGGTGGTCCAGTGGATGATGGCGGTGGCTTCGGTCATGGCGGTAGGGCAGGGATCGGTGTGCTTTGCCGTCACCAGCGAAAACTGACGCTGAAAATTCGATCACGTACCACTCAAGATACGAATCAGGTAGGCTCGCTCCTCTGCCACAGCCTCGGGCCCATCCACTGTCTCGGCGATTTCGAGCTCCAGCAGCTTCCGGTAGCGAGAGCGCATCCGCTTTACTGACTGCGCTACCGCATCGGGGTGTCATCGCGAGGCTTTGAGCGATCTCGGCATGGCTTTGTTCCTTCCATTCCAGGCGAGCGAAGGCTCCAGCCGATCAAACAATCTCTCCGCTCCCCCGCGCCACTACTCCGCCCGCAGTCCGCTCAAGCACCAAGAACCAACAAACTGTATGCGCAGCGCCGATCAAAGGCATGGTCTGGCGACTCGCCATCCACTGGCTGCATTTGCAGTGCCGCCTCAGAATCCTCCAGAGATACCACCTGCGTCCCATCGCCACGCTTCAGCCGCGTCTTATCACGATGAATCTCGCTTAGCTGCTTCTGAAAAGCCCCGAGCAAAAACGAACGCAGACGTCCCACTGCCTCATCGCAGTCACCTAGCGCTTCACCAGCGAGTGGCAAAAACATCTGCACCGCATCTCCGCATCCTGCTGATTTCGGCCCCGATCCACGCCGCGCATACACATACAGCGGACGCCAGTAAGCCTGCAAAGCTGCCCCAATGCCACCTCCGCCGCCTGCTCATCCACCGCCCCGGCCCGCCGCACCAATGACCACCGCGTCATCGGAAACATTTGGGCATGAGGCTCCGCAGCCGGGAGTGGATGTCGTGGTCGGGGCATGAACTAGGATATATCCCTCCTATGTTCATAAATAAACGTCATATCTGCTGACAATGGGAGTTTATTGGATGCATGATTTGCCCAATCGTTTTTGCGCCAGCAAAGTAGCCATCTGACTCCGCAAAATGAGCTTAACTTTCTTGCCAACACCTCACGTTTTTCCTGTTCGATGACCTAAATCCCCATCGACCCCCGCTCCTCTCGCGGAGCGGAGAGGGCTGCTGCCTTCGCGATTGCGGCCACTTTGTCCCACGCCGGACGACACACCAAAGCTCGTGCAGCAGTTTCTCGGCAAATACTGCCTGGAGTGCCATGACGCGGATGTGCAGAAGGGGCGATCGGGCTTTCGAAAGGAGTTCCGCGCTGCCGCTGAAGTCGGTGAACGAGCTCATTGATGCCCGCGACATCATCGACCAGGCTCGCTGAAGGAAATGCGCGCCAAAGAAGGGGCCGATCAGCCGAATGACGAGGAGCGCATCGCCATGATCCGTGCCCTCCGCGATGGCACGGTGGCCGCCGCATAGCAAATTTCAGAGCACCGGCAGCCGCAAGTGATGCGCCGCCTTTCCAGCCGCGGTATGAAAACACGCTCGCGGTGCTGTTTGACGTCGCGTGGGCACGCTCGGCCTCACGGCGCAGTTCCGAAGGAGAAGACCACCGAGCATGGATACGATCGGCAAGTCGCTCGTGACCTCCGGCTTCCTCGTCGATCAGTATTTCCAGTCCGCGAATCGCCTCGTCGAGGCACGTCTCGGCAAACCGGCCACGCCGCCGAAGGATTGGAAGTTCAACAGCCACTTCGTGCAATACGAGGAACTGCAGGGCTCGCACAAAAGCGCCTTCAACTACCGCTACCTCAACATCTACGAGCAGCCGGATAGCGACACGCGCCAGGGGCGGCTACGGCCCATCGAGGACTTCGAGCAAGGCGTGCCCGCCGCCGGCCCTGTGCGACCTCGGGAAGTCGAGGCCGCCGCGATGCATCGCGACACGCACTACGATCCCGCCATCTTCGGCATCGACTTCTCCGAGCCCTTCATCCTCGGCGTCGTGCCCGGCGATGTCACTGCGGGCCACATTCACTATCCGCAGCCCATCGAGCCCGTGCTCGCCACCGCCGTCGTGCCGGACAACACGCCGACGCGGCTCAAATTCCGCGGGTGGCTCGAAGCCGGGCAAACACCGCGTTCATCTTCCCGAACGGCCCGTATGAATCCCGCGCCGCCGTCGTCACGATCAACAAACGCTACAAAGACGAGTTCAAGAGCGATGTCGGCAGCTCAGGCGTCGGTCGTGCGCACATTTTGAAGGAGGGCAAGCTCCCGCACATCCGCATCAGCGAGATCGTGATCCATGGCCCCGTGCCGGAAAATCATGGCAGCGTCGAGGAAGCGGCCGTTTTCGGCAAAAGACGCGGCTTTCAGAGGCCAAGGCGCTCGATCATTGAATGCCTTCGCCGAACGCGCCTACCGTCGCCCGCTCGCCGAGGCCGACCGCCAGCCGATCAAGGCTATGTATGACAAACGCCTCGCGGAAAAGGCCACTCCACGCCAGGCCGCGCTCGATGCGCTGAAGCTCATCCTGTGCTCGCCGAGCTTCCTGTATCTCAGCGAAATCACCGACGAATCTGAAAAGCGTCTCAAGCCCTACGATCTCGCCTCGCGCCTCTCGTATGCGCTTTGGGCCGCACCGCCCGATGACGCGCTGCTCGCCGCCGCGAAGTCCGGCAAGCTCACGCAGGACGCCGAATTGAAAAAGCAGATCGAGCGCATGATCGCCGATGAACGCATCACCGGCTTCGTGAACGGCTTCCTCGATAGCTGGCTCAATCTCCGCGACCTAGGCTCGCAGCCGCCGCCGCGTGAAAACTTCCGCTCCTACTACGCCGAGGACCTGCCTAGCTCGATGAAGGCCGAGGCACGGCTGTTTTTCCGCGATCTGCTCAAGAACAACGGCAGCGCCGCGCAGTTTATCGACTGCGAGCACACCTTCGTGGACAAGAAACTCGCCAAACTCTACGAACTGCCGGAGAAGGACAAACTGCGCCTCGCCGATGGCTTTCAAAAAGTCAGCCTCAAGGGCAACAATCATCGCGGCGGCCTGCTCGGCATGGCTGCGGTGCTCACCGTGAGCGCCAACGGCGTCGAGACCTCGCCCGTCACGCGTGGCGTGTGGGTCACGGAGAATTTCCTCGGCGTCCCGCCGCCTCCGCCACCGGATGTCGTGCCCGCCATTGATCCCGATGTCAGCGGCGCCACCACCATCCGTGATCGCCTCGCCAAACACCGCGCCGACGCCGCCTGCGCCGAGTGCCATCGCAAGATCGACCCGCTCGGCTTCAGCCTCGAAGCCTACGACCCCGTCGGCCGCTGGCGCAAAAAATACCCCGCCGCCAGCAAGAAGGCCAAACCCGCCGACATCGACACCAGCGGCGATTCCTCCGGCGAGACCTACGCCGACTTCACCGGCTTCAAGAAGGTCATCCGCGACACCTTGCAGTGATCTTTTCACCCGCCACCTCGTCCGCCAGCTCCTCACCTACACCACCGGCCGCACCATGGAGCTCAACGACGACATCCCCCTCGATCAACTCCACGACAAAGTGAAGAAGCAGGGCCTCGGGCTGAAAACGCTCATGACCGAGTGCCTGATGAGCGACGTGTTTCGGTCGAGGTAAGATGCCAAACATAGCCCGAATCTCCAGATTCGGGTTTTGTCACATTTCTGTCGACATCGTAGCGACAATCAAAAATCATTGAAGCATGTCCGAACGAGTTCCTTGCAAAGAGTGGTGCTACCATTTTGCCTTCCACGGCCGCTGCGACAGGTGGTGTATGTATGGCGTGCAAACAGGGTATCCGACAGAATCTTGAGCGTTCGAAGAAATACTATGAAGAGCAGCGTAAACCAAACCCCGAAAGAGATTACTGGTCGGCGCTAATCCATCGAATCTACAAGACACCCGAAGGCTACGAAGGTCTTTCCGAAGTTGAGCGAGTTTATTACCTCACATGCGTGGTGAACGGAGAAGTTCACAATGGTGGCCTGCATCAGTTTTACTCCAATAGCTCCGGTGATCGGTATGCCGAGACGCTTTCCGCTCTCGAAGAGCTGGACGCTTGGCACAGTCGCCGCATTCTCGCGAGGTCGTGTGAGCTTTTGTTTCCAGGAATGACTGAACCTCCCCAAGATCGAGACGAGAGATTCGATGTCCTGCCTTGGTGGCCGAAAGAACCCTCCGATCCGCCCGCAACGTGGGCCGCGGAACTTGATCAACTCGACAAAGAGTTTTGGGATGATCCAGACGGGCTTTCCGAACGACTGACTGCGTGGGGTGTTTCAAAGGGCCTGTTCATTCCAAAACCCACAGATTAAAGCTCACTTCCTCCCCGCACCATAGTTCGGATGCCGTTTGTCATGTCGGATGGACAAAACACGGACACGGTCGGGATGGATGCGGTAGAAGATCGTGTATGGAAAGCGCTTCAGATGAGCCTTGCGTCGTCCCCGTGATGCCTGCGGGAAGGCTTGTGGATTGTCTGTGATCTGCGCCAGGACACGTTCGACCTCCTGAAAGTATTCATCACCCAAGCGGTCCTTGCGCTCATCATACCAAGCACAAGCATCATCCACTTCGCGTTGAACGGCGATGTGATAAGTCAGCTTCACGACCGACGGCGATTCGAAAAGTGACCGAGAAACGCCTCGTGGCTGATTTCGAGGGATGGGTTCTTCTCCAACTCGGCCTCACGCTGATCGAGCATGGACTCCAGATCATCATCGACCTCCACCACACGCAAGCGGGTGGACTCCCACAGGCTGGCTGCCACCCGGCAGCGGTCCTGCGGAGCAAGCTGCATCGCGGAGGAGATCACGGATTCGTAAGTTGCGTTCATGGGGGACTGTATCCAACATCACCCCCAAGGTCAACGGGCTGGATGCGAGCTGACCACGGTCAAGATCACTCCAACAACCACTGCCAAGCTGTCACCACCCAGTGCGAGCTTTTCTTGGAGGGCGGCTGTTTGAGCGGAGGTCATTTGTCTTTTTAAAAGAGATAAAACCCACTACATGGTACCGCCGGAGCATGGATTCCACGCCGTCCATGTTGGACTGATAGACCTCGCGGCGTGGCCCGTTTGATCCGACCCTGAATCAATCACCACATGCACTCGCCTAGACTCTCGCTCTGCTCACTCCTCCTAGCGCTGCTCACCACGGCTGCGCACGCTGAAATCAAGCTGCCCGCCATCATCGGCGATCACATGGTGCTCCAGCAAAAGAACGCGAATCCTATCTGGGGCTGGGACACGCCGGGTACGAAGGTCACGGTGAGTTTTGGTGGCCAGACCAAGTCAGCGGTGGCCGATGCCAAGGGGAAATGGACCGTGAAGCTCGATCCCGTGCCTGCCAGTGCAAAACCCGCCACCATGAGCATCGCCGGCACGAATAAGGTCGAGCTCAAAAACATCCTCGTCGGTGAGGTGTGGATCTGCTCCGGCCAGTCGAACATGCAGTGGACCGTGGCGCAGAGCTATGATGGAGATTTGGAGATCGCGACGGCGAAATTTCCGCAGATCGCCTCATTTCCGTGCCGCAGGTCGGCACGCAGGAGCCGCAGGATGACTTCAAGGGTGAGTGGGCAGAGTGCTCACCTGCGAATGTAGGCGAGTTCAGCGGTGTGGGCTTTCTCTTTGGCCGTACGCTCCATCAGGCGCTGGATGTGCCCGTGGGGCTCATCGACAATGCCTGGGGCGGCAGCGCAGCGGAGGCCTGGGTGCGCCGCGATGTGCTGGAGAAGGATGGACGCTTCAAAACCCTGCTCGATGGCTGGGCTACCCGTGAAAAAGACCTCACCAGTGATGCTGCGAAGCAGAAATACGAAACCGCACTCGCGGGATGGAAAAAACGCTCCGAGGAGGCCAAAGCCGCCAAAAAGCCCTTCAACGAGCGTGCTCCACAGAGCCCGCAGCAGCAGCTCTCTGGCAACAATCGCCCTGCAAACATCTACAACGGCGTTTTGCGCCCCACCATCGGCTACGGCATCAAGGGGGCCATCTGGTATCAGGGCGAGAGCAATGCCTCCCGCGCCTTTGAGTATGGCTACCTCTTCCCGCTCATGATCCAGCATTGGCGCAATGAGTGGCAGCAGGGTGATTTCCCCTTCTACTGGGTGCAGTTGGCCGATTTCAAACCCGAGAAGCCACTGCCTGGCGACAGCGACTGGGCAGAGCTGCGTGAGAGCCAGACCAAGACCCAAAGCGCCATCAAAAACGGCGGCCAGGCCGTCATCATCGACATCGGCGAAGGCCGCGACATCCACCCGCGCAACAAGCGCGATGTGGCAGACCGCCTGGTGCGCCTCGCACTGGCCAGGACTAAAGGCAAGAGATCCCCCTTCCGCAGCCCTGAGTACAAGAGCATCGAGATCGTCGGGAATAAGGCCATCGTCACGCTGGATACCTTTGGCAGCAGCCTCTACTCCTTTGACGACGCTGCTTTGATCAAAGGCCTCGCTATCTGCGGCGAGGATAAAAATTGGGTCTGGGCCACGGGCAAGCTCGTCGGCACCGACAAGATCGAAGTCAGCGCTGCTGGCGTGGCAAAACCCATCGCCGTGCGCTACGCCTGGAGTGATAATCCGGTGTGCAATCTCTTCAGCAAGGAGGGCCTGCCTGTGACTCCCTTCCGCAGTGATAGCTTCCCCATGATCACGCAGCCGAAGTAATCGTCCCTTCAATTCGCATCATTCCAGCCGGGGAGGAGCCACCAAAATGGCCCTCCCCGGCTTTTTTGTGGGCAGAACACCGCTATTGCCAGCTTTTCAAACCCCGCCTAGGATCGTCGTCCGCTTCCAGTCTAGGCTGGGGCGGCTCCTGCTCTGGCGGGACGGCGTTTGCAGGCCGTCCATGCCGCTCCCGCGACTTTTTTAACCGGGGAGATGGGCCAGGGGCCTCCCGTCTGCGCTGTGCAGCGGATCAACTACACATTTATTTTCCATGGATTTTTCAAGAAACGCAGCGTCGATGACCTCGGCGAAAGAAGAAAGACATGCCAGAAGGGCTTTGGACCAAGTGCCCCTCCTGCAACGAAAGCCTCTTTGAGGACGCCCTCACCAAGAACCTCCGCGTCTGCACGCATTGCAGCTACCACTTCACCATCAGCAGCGGTGAGCGCATCGTCAGCCTCGTCGATGAAGGCAGTTTTCAGGAAATGGACGCCAAGCTCGACTCGGTGAACGCCCTCGGCTTCAAAGGCTACCTCGACAAAGTGAAGGCCTACCAGAAGAAAACCGGCCTCGGCGAGGCGGTCGTCACCGGACGCGGCAAGATCGAAGACATCGCTGTGCTACTGGCCATCATGGACTTCCGCTTCCTCGGAGCCAGCATGGGCAGCGTCGTGGGGGAGAAAATCACCCGCGCCATCGAGGCCGCCACGGCGGAGAAAAAGCCCGTCATCGTCTTTTCCGCCTCCGGCGGTGCCCGCATGCATGAGGGCATCCTCAGCCTCATGCAGATGGCGAAGACCAGTGGTGCCCTCGCACGCCATGCAGAGGCGCGGCTGCCCTTCATCTCCGTCCTCACGCATCCCACGACGGGCGGCGTCACGGCCAGCTACGCCACGCTGGGGGATCTCATCATCGCAGAGCCAAAGTGCATGATCGGCTTCGCTGGCCCACGCGTGGTCAAAGAAACGACGCATGCAGATCTGCCCCTGGCTTCCAGACGGGCCGAGTTCATGCTCCAGCATGGGCTGGTGGACATGATCGTCGATCGGAAGGACATGCGCAGCACTTTGGCCAGGTCCTGCGCTACATGAGCAAGTAAGTCGCGACGATGCATGAGCCATCTTGACCGCTACGCGCCTTTCCGGTAAAGGCGGGCGCTGAAGCACCTCGCAGGCCTCTTTCTTCTCCTCTTCGCAGCTCACACTGCCACCGCGCAGCAGGCAGAGATGCGCACCTTCACCAATGCGCAGGGGAAGGCCATCCAGGCACGCCTCGTCGCGGTGAATGGCACCAATGTCACCATCGCCATGGCCAACGGCCAGCAGTTCACCCTGGCAATCGCTAGCCTCAGTGCCGCAGATCAGGCGTATCTGAAGACAGCCACCCCATCTGCGGCTCCAGCCACCGCCACCGCCCCACGCCCTGCCTACAAAGCCGGCCCGAATGATAAACTCGCCCCAGAAGTCGTGAATGAGGCCGTCGGTCAGCCCCTTTTCGGCGAGGCAGCCCTCTGGGACAGCTCGGCCGAAGAGATCGCCACCAAACTCGGCATCCCATCCGAATCGAAGACCAAGCTCACCAGCAGCTACCGCTCCTACACCAAGGATGATTACCAGATGTTCGGCACGCATCCCTTCTCCGTCGCCATGTATGCGGAAAACGACAAAGTCACCGCCTTCTCCATCGTCTTCGCGAACAAAGGTGACCTCTTCAGTGCCAAAGGCGGTGGTGAGATGCACTTTGACCGTGACACACCGCCTGCCAAGGCCGCCTCCATCGTCCGCACCGCCATGGACAAGGACGTCACTGCCATCACCGCCGCTTTGACCAAAACACTCGGTGCACCAGTGAAGGAGCGCATCGGCGATAGCCAGTCCGTGCGTGAGACCATGCTGCGCTGGGACTGGCGCGGCCACAGTATCCTCCTGGCCGATGTGGAAGGCGAGTACGTCGGCATCCAGCTCGTCCCTAGCGCCTTCGCGGATGCTGGCGGCAAAGTCGCAGACACCGTGGACAAGGTGATCCGTGAGCGTGCTTTGGCCAATATCGAGAAGCGTGAAAATGGCGACATCGTCATCGGCGACATCCCCATGGTCGATCAGGGGCCCAAAGGCTACTGCGCCCCGCCACCGCAGAGCGTGCCATGCGCTTCCTCGGCATCCCGGCGGACATACATCATCGCCAACAAAGGAGACACCGGCTTCGGCGGTGGCACCAGCATGCAGGCCATCTTTGAAGGCATGGCCAAGCAGATCCGCAGCAAGCAGCGCTCCTTTGACGCCTGGCAGGGCGAAATGAAGCTCAAAGAGCTGCAAAAGTACATCGACAAAGGAGTGCCTGTCATCTGGACCCTCTTCAGCACCGATGACTTCAACAAAGTCGCCAACGATCGCACCAAAGCCCGCAAAGACGTCACCAACTGGGCCGAGTGGAAGACCAAAGTCGCTGGCGAAGCTGCCTCCACCCTGCTGCGCAAAGACAAAGAATCCGGCCACGTCGTCCTCATCATCGGGTACAACAAAGAAACGGGCGAAATCGCCTTCAGCGACAGTTGGGGCGAGCGCTTCAAAGAACGCTGGATCACCATGCAAGAGGCCGAGCTCGTCTCCCAGGGCTTCTTTTACGTCGTCGGCTTCTGATCCGCCCGCCGGAGCCAGGAATCCCTACTTACGCATCACAAGGATGCCAATCGAAGTAAACTCAAAGGAGGACAGGATTAACAAGATTTTCAGGATTATGCAGGATTAACGGTTTTTCACTCGATGCCGGTTTAACAATAGAGACGGCAGAATTTTCAAATCGTCGCAACTCCACCGAGTTACCCAAGGCAAATCCTGCATAATCCTGTAATCTTGTAAATCCTGTCATCTGTTTGATTGGCTCCAGGTTCACTTCGCCATTTCATACGTAAGCCTTACCAGGAATACCCCCACATGCGCCGCCGCCCACTCCAACGCCGCTCTTCCTCACTCCGCTGGCTCGTGTGGCTAGGCGGGTTCTTGCTCATTTTGGGGGCTGTACTCGTGCTAGCGCTGCCATCGCTCGTCGCGGGCTACATCCAGCGTTTTCTCCGAAGTGATGCATTTCCCGCACTCGTGGAAAAACAGCTCGAAAGCCGCTTTGGCGGCCACGCCAGCATTGCGAGCCCCGTTTGGCAAAATGATGCCGCCACCAGCAGTGATGTGGACATCGAAACAGCCGCCGGATGGCAAATCGCCGCGCGGGAGCTGCGAGCCGCACTGGACTTCGGGGCCATCCGCCGTGGCGCATGGCACATCCAGAGCGCAGGTGCGGATGAGATCACCCTCAGCCGCATTCCCGCATCTCCAAAAGAGTCCGCGCATCAAGCCGAGCACGCAGGGGCAGATTTACCCTCCTGGATCAGCCGCTACATCCCCACAGTTACGGAAGTCGATGGCTTCGACTGCGACCGCTTCGGCCTCACTCACGGCGCATGGCAGCTCGCAGAGTCACGGCTTCATCTCAGCTCCTACAGCAGTGCCACCACCTCCCCAGGCCGCTTCACCATCCCCGGCCAGCTCAGCGGTGGCACCCTGCGCACGCCCGTGACGCCTCCCAGCCAAAAACAGCCCCTCCAGCTCGAAATCGTCAGTGCCACGCTCCGCCTCGCCGATGACAAAATCCAGATCACGGACTCCTCCTTGCGCTGGAAAGACCGCGCCAAAGCCAGCATGCACGGCAGCGTCAGATTCGGCAGTGACTGGCAAGCCACCGTGAAGGCCACCCAAGTGCCTGTGGTGAATTTTGGCCCGAAGCATGGCAATCCAGCCTCAGTGGCCAGCTTGAAGGCCAGACCGACTTCAATGGCGGCGCAGGTCGGCCCATGACATGGCAGGCCGATGTCGCTCTCAAAGACGGTGTGCTCAGTACTCTGCCCATTCTCGAAAAACTAGCCACCTACACACGCATGGAGCGCTTCAAGCGCCTCTCGCTCGACATCGCCACCGCCACGGTAAAGCCACATCCTGGCGGCGGCACCCAATTGGAAAAATCATCGTGCAGAGCAACGGTCTCCTGCGCATCGAAGGCAGCCTCACGCTGCTCCCTGGCGATCAAATCGCCGGCGACTTCATGGTCGGCGTCACGTCCGAGGCACTGCGCTGGATTCCTGGCGCTGAGAGCCGCATTTTCATCGAAACACATCCCAGCGGTCCACCCGGCCTGCATTGGACCCGCGTGAAAATCGCCGGCAGCGTCCAGTCTCCGCAGGAAGACCTCAGCGCCCGTCTCATCGGAGCCGCAGGCATGTCCCTGGTGCTCGACACACCCGCCGCCGTGCTCAACAAAGCCACCGACACGCTACTCAAGCCCATCCTCGGCGAAGACGCCGCCAAGCTCCCCAGCAAAGCACTCGAAGACGCCGCCAAAACCGGCACCGACCTGCTCAACAAAGTCGTCCCCATCTTCGGCAAGTAACAAACAACCGCGAACCGCGAACAGAGAACAGGGAACGGAGAACAGGGAACGGAGAACCGCGAACCTACTCCACCTCAAAAATCCCCTCGATCTCCACCGCAATATTCCCCGGCAGCGAGCCCATGCCCACCGCGCTGCGGGCACCGATGCCATTTTCCTCACCCCACACTTGGCCAAAGAGCTCGCTGCATCCATTGATCACCTTCGGGTGATCGCCGAAGTCCGGCGTGCTATTGACCATGCCCAGCAGCTTCACCACACGCTTCACGCGATCTAGGCTGCCTAGTTCCTGCTTCAGCGTCGCCAGCATCGCGAGGCCCACTTGCCGTGCGGCGGCTTTGCCCTCCTCCAGGCTCATATCAGCACCCACGCGGCCACAGATGTAGTCATCCGGGCCACGATACGGTCCATGACCTGAGACGTAGGCCACTTGGCCCACGATCACGACAGGCTTATACACACCCCCGCGCGGTGGTGCAGGTGGCAGAGTCAGACCGAGGGTGGAGATTTGCGATTCAGCATTCATGCGTCGTTAAAAAGCGTGCGGTTTTTCCAAAAGTAGCTGAAGCCAGACACCAGCGTCAGCAGCGTGGTGAAATAAATCAGGAAGCTCGGCACCCAGGCCGGCGCATGCACATACAGCGGCTGCGCAAAGCCGAAAATCGTCTCCTTCGATGCACGCTTCACCAGGAACCAGCTCACCGTGATGATCTGCCACAGCATTTTATGCTTCCCCAGCCGCTCTGCGGCCAAAATCGCCCCCTGACCCGCCGCGACGAGCCGGATGCCCGTCACACAAAACTCACGCGCCAGCACCACGATGGCGATCCACGCGGGCAGCTCGGCCTTTTCCACCAGCAGGATGAAAGCCGCCGCGATCAGCACCTTATCCGCTAGCGGATCGAAGAGCTTGCCGAAGTTCGTCACGATCCCGCGTTGCCGGGCGATCTTGCCATCAAAATAATCCGTGATCGAAGCCACACCGAAGATGAGCGCCGCGATGCTGATATGCTCTGGGAACGGCACACAAAAGCACACGACAAAAACCGCCGTGAGGATCAGGCGGGCGACGGTGAGCTTGTTCGGGAGATTCATGCGCGGCGGTCTTTACGGTGCTGGGGAGTAAAGTCAGCCCAAAATCGCTCGCAGTTTTGCTGCTGTTTCAGCAAAGGCCGCATCACTGAGTGCAGGCACTGCCTTCTCAGCCAGTGGCAGCCCCTCCTCCGGCAGTGTGATCCAGGAGCGGCAGCCGCCGTAGCTCTTGGCATACGGGAAGTGCCAGCGCTGCGGCAGCCGGTAGGCACGCACCAGGGCCACATGCAGGCAACTTTCCTCATCATAGACGAAGCGTTCCTTCACCACGTCCTCATTCCAGATGTGCAGGGGGGCTAGTGCGGCCACTTTTTCCCAATCCGTCACCTTCCACACCTGCTCCAGCGTCGCACAGCCATCGATGTCCACCGTCTGCCGCTGCTCCTCCGGCGGGAAATCACGCTGCGTATTCTCCGGCGTCCAACTCAGCTTCTCCGCCTGATTGTGAAACCACGTCGGAAACAGCAAAAACTGCCGGTGCTTCCACTCAAAGCCGCTGCGCCCCTCATGAATGCCGCCTTTGCGCAAAATGATGCTCAGCCGTCCCTGTGCCAGCGCATCGCAGACAAAGGACCATTCTTTAAAACCAATCGGGGCAGGGAGTGTGGGCATCTGCGCGGATACAACGCTGCGCCAGAGCCCGCAAGAGCGTGATGGAGCAGGCTGGCGCTAAAATCGCCCCACTTATTCACAAAATGCCATCATCCATCGCGAAGTGTGGCCCCGCGCTTGAATCCGCTGCATGCTGCGGTAACGGCAGACCACATGGAATGCCGCCAAACAGAAATCGTCACCAGCCTCATGGCCTCGTACTGCGAGGTAGGCGGCATCAATCACCTCGATTGCGGCGATTTGCCCTCCAAGCACGCCATCGCCACGCTGTGTGAGGACTTGCTCCACCTGCTCTTCCCCGGCTTTTTCTCCGAAGAAGCCGTCTCCTCCAAGGAGCTCGGCCTCGTCACCAGCGAGCTCGTCGCCAGCATCCGCGAGCGGCTGAATGCAGAAGTCAGCCGCAGCATGCGGCTCAATGGCGGAGATGAATACAAAAACATCGACACCACCGCACTCGTCTGCCGCTTCATGCTCAGTCTGCCAGATGTCCGCGCCTTGCTCTCCACCGATGTCGAGGCCGCCTTTGCCGGAGATCCAGCCGCACGCGGCTTTGAGGAGATCATCCTGGCCTATCCCGGCCTGGAGGCCATCGCCATCCAGCGCACCGCGCATGTCTTGTACAAAGAAAACGTGCCGCTCATCCCCCGCATGATGACCGAGTGGGCCCATGGCCGCACTGGCATCGACATCCATCCCGGCGCAGAGATCGGCACCCACTTCTTCATCGACCACGGCACCGGCGTCGTCATCGGTGAGACCGCCCAGCTCGGCAATCATGTGAAACTCTACCAGGGCGTGGGCCTCGTCGCACGCTCACTCGCGGCCGGGCAGGCCCTACGCGGGAAAAAGCGCCACCCCACGCTCGAAGACCACGTCACCGTCTATGCCAATGCCACCATCGTCGGTGGCGACACCGTCATCGGAGCCCGCAGCACCATCGGCGCGAATGTCTTCATCCTCGAAAGCGTCCCGCCCGACATGCTCTACGCACTCGGTCAGCAGGAGCACCAGGTGAAGCCCAAAAAGAAGCACTGACGCACCATGCTCGGCCTCTCCCAGCTCTTTTTTGACTTCACCGCCGCGCCGCAGTGGTCCCCGCTGCGCTCCCTGCGTGAAAACGCACCCCCGCCCGAGCCACCGGCCGAAACCAACGACGAACCCACCCGCGATGAGGCCCTGGAGGCCAGCGCCCGTGGTTGGTTGGAAAAACTCGAGCTCCCAGGCATGATGCGGCTCCTGCGCATCGAGTGGAATCCGCGCCTACGCAGCACCGCAGGCTACGCCCATTACGGCCAGTGCCGCATCGAGCTCAATCCACGCCTGCGAGAGTTCGATGGCCAGGTCGAGCGCACCCTGAAGCACGAGCTCGCCCATCTCATCGCCCATCACCGCTGTGGACGCCGCCGCATCGAGCCCCATGGAGCCGAGTGGCGTGCCGCCTGCGCAGACCTGGGCATCCCCGGCGAGCGAGCCCGCCACAGCCTGCCCTTCCCCCGCAACGAAGTCGAGCGCAAGCACCTCTACGTCTGCCCCGGTTGCCAATACACCGTGCGCAAAGTGCGGAAATTCCGTGGCCCCCGCGCCTGCAGCGCCTGCTGCAAAGCCCACGCCGGCGGCAAATTCGACGCACGCTTCAAACTCCGCTACCTCCAGCCCGAAAACTGAACCGCTTTTCCCACTTTGGGTAAAACAACTCATGGGAGTCATTTTAGGAATGCGCCGTGAGCTGCACTTATTCAGGTTCTGGGTCGTGAAAATCGTATTGGGTGAGGAGTTCGGCGGCGGTTGTGCCGGAACGCGGCGGTGCTTACAAGATAAACTTTAGGTCCCATGGGCAAGTCCCGGTGGGGGATAAGGCTGGCTACAGCCTTTCGGGCCGGTTTTTTGGACCGGAAACGGACGTACGCGGGTCGCCCGCTTCCGGGTGGGCATGCGTACCGCCGTTTTTGAGCTGCCCGCTTCCGGGTGAGGCCGCGTACTGCCGTTTTTGGGCCGCCCGCTTCCGGGTGGGGCCGCGTACCGCCGTTTTGGGGCCGCTCGCTTCCGGGTGGGGCTGCGTACCGCCGTTTTTGGGTCGCCCGCTTCCGGGTGGGGCTGCGTACGGCCGTTTTTGGGTCGCCCGCTTCCGGGTAGGGGCTCGTACGACCGTTTTTGGCTGGTCCGGCCACAGACAGTAGGAGAGGCTCAAAAAAGGACTCTTGTGTCTGGATCAAAGTCATCGGCGTGGATACCGACTTCCGCGCAGTGTTGAGCGTGACGGAGAGCAACGCCGTGATCCCCGGTTTGACCGCCGGTGCCAAGGTGGGAGGTACGTGTGATCAGCGTGAACGAAGTGGAAGCGCGGGCCAAACCGCCTTGCGAAAGCCTGGAGACGTCCATTCCGGGAGGACGAGTAAGAGGAAGAGGAGGAGGAAGATTTAGAAACCTCGAACCTCACCCCCCCACATACACCCTCGGCACGCGTGCATGCACATTCGTCAGCACCTCGTAGGGGATCGTACCGGCCCAGTCCGCCACATCTTGGGCGCTGATGCCATCACCGATCAGAGTCACCGCATCGCCATTGTAGGCCGTGCCCCATTCCAGGTTCACCATGAACTGGTCCATGCACACACGGCCCGCGATCGGGTGCCGCTCACCACGGATGACCACCTGGCCGCGATTCGATAGCGCACGGAAGTAGCCATCCCCGTAGCCCACCGGCACCGTCACTACCCGCACGGGGTGATCGCTCTTCCAGGTGCCTCCATAGCTCACGGGATGCCCTGGCAGCACCACTTTGAAAAAAACCACCTGCGAGCGCCAACTCAGCACCGGTTGCACCTGCACCGACTGCCGTGTCGCACGCGATGGATACACGCCGTAGAGCATGATTCCAGGCCTCACCAGATCCAGGTGACTCTGCGGCAAATTCAAATGCCGCCCGAATTCGCGATATGCCGCTGCGGCGTCGGTAGGCTGTGTTTGGGGTAAAAATCGAGTACCTCGTGAAATCGCGCCAACTGCTCCTCTGCGCGAAAAAGCTCCTCCGCGTCCGAAGTCGCGAAATGGGAGTAAATACCGGCCACATCGACGTTTTTCAGGCTCAGAGAGGCCTCCAGCAGCTTTTCGGCACTGTACCAATGCACGCCGATCCGCTCCATCCCGGTGTCGATTTTCAAATGCACGCGTGCCCGCGACTTCGCCGCTGCCGCAGCCTCATCGATCTGGCGCAGCTTATCGATGGAGGAGGCCGTCATCATCAGACCATGCGTGATGAATTGCGGGATCTGCCGCGTCGCCACACCGCCAAAGACCAGGATCGGCACCGTGATGCCTGCCTGCCGCAGCATCACCGCCTCCTCCAGCAGCGCCACGCCGCAGCATGTGGCACCCTGCTTCACCAGATGCGGCGCACACTCCACGATGCCATGCCCATACGCATTGGCCTTCACCACCGGCATCACCTCCGCCTTGCCCACATGCGCCTGTATCGCCGCAAAGTTTTGCGCGAGCATGCTGAGATCGATTTCGACGTGGGTAGGGCGGATGGCATCCATGGAGAGCTCAGAACTGAGCACAGCCGCAGGAAAAATCACTCGGTCCGTGGAATGAATCGTCACTCCTTCTCAAACAGCAGGCGCAGGCTGTTCAGGCACACGATCACGGTGCTGCCCTCATGCGTCAGCACACCGAGCGTGAGCGGTACGATGCCGAATAAAGGACGCCACCGCCATGATGATGACGCTGCCCAGTGAAATGACGACGTTTTGACGAATGATGCGCCGGGCGTGCTCACTGACGCGGCGGGCGGAGAGCAGTTTTTCGATCTTGTCCTGCATCAGCACCACATCGCTCTGCTCCAGTGCGGCATCACTGCCGCGTGCACCCATCGCCACACTGACGTAGGCGGCGGCGAGGCTGGGGGCATCATTCACGCCATCACCGATCATGGCGACTTTTTTCCCTTCCAGCGTCAGCTCGCGGATGGCGGCCACTTTGTCCTCTGGGTGCAGCCCAGCGCGGACCTCGGCGATGCCGAGCTGCTTTGCGACCTCTGTGGCGGCGGCGCGGCGGTCACCGGTGAGCATGATGGTGCGCACACCATCTGCCGCGAGGCGCTCCAGCACCGCACGGCTGCCGGGACGCACCTCATCTTTGAGCAAGATGCGGCCCACGATCTGCTCATGCAGCACCCACACTTCACTGAAGCCCAGCGGTGCATCTGGCACGCCTGCCAGTGCATCCCCGAGCGGGCTGCCCTGCACCAGCTCACGCCTGCCGACGTAGCTGAGACCCGCCTCTGTGCGGCCGCGCAGCCCCTGCCCGGCGATGGAGTGAAATTCCGCCAACTTTTCCGCTGCGATGCCCTGCGTCTGGCCAAACCGCGTGATGGCACGGGCGATGGGGTGGTTCGAGTTCGACTCCAGACTCACCGCGATGCGTAGCACGTCACTCTCCCGGCCTGCGGGGAAGGATTCGATCTTCGTGACGCGGAGCTCGCCTTCGGTGAGCGTGCCGGGCTTATCCATCGCCACCACATCGACTTCTGCCAGCTTTTCGATGGCGGCACCTCCACGGAAGAGCACGCCGTGCCGCGCTCCCCATGCGATGGCAGCGAGAATGGCAGATGGGATCGACAAAACGAGCGCACAGGGGCTCATGACGACGAGCAGCGTCATCGCACGGTAAAAAGCCGATTTAGAGGCCTCCGTGTTCTCAAAGGGCGGAATGCCAAAACCCAGCCACCAGACGAAAAACATCACCGCGACGATGCTGAGGGTCAAAAGCGTGTACCGCGTGCCAAAGCGGTCTGTGAAGCGCTGACTCGGTGCCCGCATTTTCTGAGCGCTCTGGATGAGGGAGATGATTTTTGCCAGGGAGCTCTGCGTCGCCAGCTTATCCACACGGACCTGCACGAGGCCCCAGAGATTCAGCGTGCCGCCGTAGATCGCGGCACCTTTTTCTTTGGCTACGGGCAGGGATTCGCCCGTGAGGGTGGATTCATCTGCGGCGGTGAGGCCAGTGAGCACACTGCCATCGACTGGGAAGAGCTCATCCGGCTTTACGACGATGGTTTCACCCACGCGGAGCAACTGCACGGCACGGTCCTCCGTCGTACCATCCGCCAGCAGCACATGGGCGATTTTGGGAACGGTTTTCGTCAGCGCATTGATCTCACGGTGCGTGCGGTAGAGCACGAAATGCTCCAAAGCACCGCTGGTGGAGAAAAGGAAGAGCAGCAGGGCACCCTCCTCCCACGCACCGATGGCCACAGCACCGAGAGCAACGGCGAGCATGAGGAAATGCACATCGAGTCGGCCTTCACGCAGGTTTTCCCACGCATCCTTCGCGGCATCCCAGCCACCCGCGACGAGTGAGATGATGAAAAGCGCCGGATGGCCGAAAAACCATCCCGCCGCGAGTGCCACGCCGCAGATCGCTGCCTGCACCGCGAGCATGCGCCACTCGTCCTCACTCTCTTGTTCGAGCTCATCCGACTCCGGCCACTCGAACTCGCGCCACTTCCAGAAAGTCAGCGCGGTGGGGCAGGTGGGTTTCTCGATCTGGAGCACGCCATTGCTCGGTTGGCTCACCCCCAGCATCGGTGTGTGGCCGGGGATGTCTTTGAGCCACTTCGCATCAATGCTACGCAGCACCTCGGCCAGCTTGGCCTGGAGTAAATCGCCATCCACGCGGCCGAGAGTGGCCATTTCGACCTTCCGGGACTGCGGATCGAGCCGGATGGCCTCTATGGAGGGCTCATCGAGCAAAAAAGACTCGATGGCCGTCATCCAGGCATTGTCGGAGGGCGCTGAGGTAGAAAAAGGCATTGATGCCATGCTTTACGGAGCCAGCGCATGGCTGACAAGCCGTTGTTCTCCCAGCGTGTGCGTCACTGGTTGCCGTCGTAAATGCTGCCAGGGTAGTTGGGCGTGGAAAGTGCCCCGCTACCATTATAGCTCCCGCCTGTATTGAGCTGGCTGCTGGTCATCGAGCTCGCTCCACCGACACCGCTCATGTTGTTGTATTGATTGAGCGAGGAGCGGTAGTTCGATGATCCGCCTGCACCGCCGCGCATGGCACTCGGAGCATTGAGCATCTGGGGTGCCGCTGGGGTGGGCACTCCCTGGGCGGCTCGCTCCAGCTCGGCCATCTGGTGTGACTCCCAGGCCAGGGTGTGCGCTTTCTGCACCACCCGCTCCTCCAGGCGATTCACCTGCTCACTGTATTGTGCCTGTGTGAGAAAACCCGAGTCACGCTCGGTGATGAGGCGTGCATACTCACCCTGGAAGCTGCTGCGTGCGGCGTTCTTATACTGCTCCAGTTTTGCTTCATCAGGGACGGAGTCCATGGTGGAGGAGGCACATGCGCCCAGCAGCATGCAGGCAAGCAGGGCAGTGAGGTGGCGGAGCAAAGTGGACGATTTCATGATGGAGCGAGCGGGCGGCCGACAGAGTAACGTGCCGATTTCACTGTGGCAACGTCCGTCTGTCTGCTCCGCAGGGTCTTATCGTTCAAATTTATCGGCGTAGGCCGCGCACGCGGGGTGGTGGTGAGTCTTCTTGTTGCGAGCCCTTCATGGCACGGCCTATCTCTACGCGCATGCCGCCACCACGCCCCAACCCCGCAAAAAACGAAGTCCTTCGCGGATTCGTGGAGCGCGTGGTGTTTCACAATGAAGACAACGGCTACTGCATCCTCAAAGTGATGCCAGAGGGCAAACGCGACACCGTCAGCCTGCTCGGCAAAGCGCCGCGTGTCGTCACCGGCGAGGAATTCGAGGCACGCGGCACCTGGGAGCCGAATCGCGACTTCGGGCCGCAGTTCAAAGCGGATGAGTTGAAGCTGAAACGGCCCGATTCGCTCAACGGCATCGAGCGCTACCTCGGCAGTGGTTTGATCGACGGTATTGGCCCGGCGTATGCAAAGCGCATCGTCGAAAAATTTGGCCCGAAGGTGTTTGAGATCATCGAGAACGAATCGAAGCGGCTGGAGGACGTGGAAGGCGTGGGCAAAAAGCGCCGGCTCGAAATCCGCGAATCGTGGATGAAGCAAAAAGCCGTCCACGGCATCATGCTCTTCCTCCACCAGCACGGCATCAGCTCCGCACGAGCGCTGCGCATCTACAAGACTTACGGTGCCGAAGCGCAGGCCATCTTGAAGGAAAACCCGTATCGGCTGGCGCAGGACATTCGCGGCATCGGCTTCAAAACGGCGGATGACATCGCCTACCAGCTCGGAGTGGCCGCAGATGCCCCGCAGCGAATCAAAGCGGCCATTTTGCATGTTTTGGAAACAGCGGCCCAAAGTGGCCACTGCTGCTTCCCAGAGGCCAAATTGGCCGAAAAAGCCATCGCGCTGCTCCAGGCGGATGCGCTCGTCCCACCGCAGATCGAGGCCCTCATCGCCGAAAGCCAAATCGAGCGTCATGGCGACTTTTTATACCTGCCCAAGCTCCGCGCCGCTGAGCAGAGCATCGCCGCGAATGTGAAGTCACTCGCCACATTGCCCGCTGACTATCCCCCGATCGACGTTGAGGCCGCTTTGACCTGGGTGATGAAAAAAACCGGCAAAGAACTCGCCCCCAGCCAGCAGCAGGCCGTGCGGGAGGCTTTGAAGCACCGCATGCTCATCATCACCGGTGGCCCCGGCGTGGGCAAGACGACGATCCTGCGCAGCATCCTCATGATACTGGACAGCAAAGGCGTGAAAATCGTCCTCGCCGCCCCGACTGGCCGTGCGGCGAAGCGCCTCAGCGAAAGCACTGGCATGGAGGCGAAGACCATGCACCGCCTGCTCGAATTCCAAGGCGAAGGCCAGTGGGGCCGCCACCGCGGCAAGCCGCTCGTCGGTAACCTCTTCGTACTCGATGAGGCCAGCATGATCGACGCACCGCTCATGGCGCAATTCCTCGCCGCATTGCCGAGCGGAGCGCACTTGCTCATCGTGGGTGATGCCGATCGCCTCCTCCGTCGGCCCCGGTATGGTTTTGAATGACCTCATCGCCAGCGGCGCGGTGCCCTGCGTGAAACTCACGGAAATCTTCCGCCAGGCCGCCACCAGCCGCATCATCACCACCGCGCATGCCATCAATCGCGGTCAGGTGCCGGAGCTGTGGCCGGTGAAGAACAGCGACTTCTTTTTCCTCGAAGCCGCCACGCCCGACGACATCCGCGCCACCATCTTGCAACTCACCCACACACTACTGCCGAATCGCTATGGTTTTTACCCCATCCGCGACATCCACTTGCTCACGCCGATGAATCCCCACCTTCTCGGCACGCAGTCGCTCAATGAAGCCCCGCAACTCGCCCTCAATCCGCCCAATGAGCTGAAATTCGAGATCGAGCGCTTTCAGACCACCTTCCGCGTCGGCGACAAAGTCATCAAACCGCCAACAACTACGACAAAGACGTCTTCAACGGCGACATCGGCCACATCGCCTCCATCGACACCGACCCACTCAAAGTGCAGGTGCGCTATGAAGCCGACCGCCTCGTCGCCTACGAACCCGGCGAGCTCGATGAGCTCCAACTCGCCTACGCTTTGACCATTCATAAGAGCCAAGGCAGCGAATTCCCCTGCGTCATCATCCCCGTGAGCACGCAGCACTATGTACTGCTGGAGCGCAGTCTCATCTACACCGCCATCACCCGTGCGAAGCGCCTCTGCATCCTCGTCGGTGATGACAAAGCGCTCGCTTTGGCCGTCAGCCGCCAAGAAAGCCGCAAACGCCACACCGGGCTGCGTGAGGTTGCTGTGAGGCCACTTTTCGCGGTGACTCACGGACTCACGCTTCTTCACCCAGGCTCCATTTTCACGGATGTAGAAGGCGATCGTGCAGGCGGCTCGTGCGGCCTTGCCAGAACTCGATCTCACTCGGCAGCAGCGTGTATCCGCCCCAAAAAGGCGGGCAGGGCACCTCTTGGCCGAATTTGGCTGTGAACTCCGCAGCGCGGCTCTCCAGCCACTGGCGGTCAGGGATGATCTGGCTCTGCGCGGAGGCCCAGGCACCGATCTGGTGCCCCTGCGGTCGCGTGGCGAAGTAGGCCTGCGCCTCCTCATGCGGCAGCTTGCTCACAGTGCCGCGCACGATGGCCTGGCGGTGCCGCTCATTCCATAGGAAGCAGGCAGCAGCGCGGGGATTGGCGGCCAGCTCGCGGCCTTTGGCACTTTCGTAGTTGGTGAAAAACTGAAAGCCTCGTGCGTCGATGCCTTTGAGCAAAACGGTGCGCACATTCGGCATGCCATCCGCTGTGGCGGTAGCGAGCTGCATGGCATTCGGCTCTGGGAGCTGGTGGGCTAGCGCATCATGAAACCAGAGCTGAAAAAGCTCCACGGGATCAGCAGGCGTGTTCTGTTCCGTCAGGGTATCCAGATCGTAACTGACGCGGAGGGTCTTGGAGGTTGAGTTTGTCAAGGGGTGGGCATCGCGTTATAAGGGCACACCATGCCATCGCCTGTCACAGGAGTTTTAGCGGATCTTAGACGTGTTTGCTCTCCGCAGAGCAAATCCAGACACGCGTCGCCGCGATGGCTGGGACGCTGATTTCTGCCTACGCGGGCAAAACCGTAGGCGTGCTGGCGCTGATGGATGACTCCCTGTTCTTTGTAGCGGATCTTGCTACGGCATCTGGAGGTGCCTGTGCGGCTCACACACTGAGCGCGAGCGAGTTATCGTGGTGGCACCTCCAGCGGCGGTGGGTTCAAGATGAACTGGCCACCGGGGCTCGATTTCCGTGACCAAGACGTGCTGCTGCTCGATGACATCCTCGATACCGGCCTCACACTGAGGTGTGCTGCGGGGGGAAAATCGCCGCGCAAAATCCCGACGCCGCGCGGCTGCTGTGCGCTAAAAAGCGCGAGCGTGTGTGAGGTCGCCGTGGGACATCGGCTTCGAGATCGAGGACGAGTTCGTCGTCGGATACGGAATGGATTACCAGGGCCGCTTCCGTAATCTGCCCTGCATCGGCATTCTGAACCCTGCGTGACCGACATGACTGTGCGAGTGCTGTTTTTTTCTGTCCTCAAGGACATCACAAATGTGGCTGAGATGCCGCTGGAGTGCCCCCAGGGCATGCGGATGGCCGATTTGCTGGAAAGCCTCTATCAGCGCTGGCCGCGACTGCGTGAGTGGGATGGCAGCCTGCTCCTCGCTCTCGATCAAACGTATGTGAAGCGTGATGCCGTACTGCATGACGGCGCGGAGGTGGCGATCATGCCGCCCGTACAGGAGCGGGTGAGAGGTCCATCAGGCGCGGCCCCTTTTTGCGCACAGGTTCTGGTGCCAGCGTCATCTGCGGCGTGACGCGGATGCCCATGCGCTGTAGTAATCCAGCATCTTCGCCGTGGCGACTCGGCTGGCCTCGGGGTCGATACGGACCATCTCCGACATTTCATGGGGGCAGAGCTTTGGAGCGTGGATGGGTGACGGGCTCGGAGTTGGTCAGAAGTGTAAGCTGCTGTCAGCGACCTGTCGCAGTGGCGGCACTGCATTTCCATAGGCCCCATTCATCTGCCGTTAAAAAAAGAAGGAATGGCCAGGGGTGAGTCCCCCATCCACGCGGCGGGATGACTGCCCCCGAGCGAAAGGACACCAAAAAAAAAAAAAAACAAAAAAAAAAAAAAAAAAAAAAAAAAAAAAAAAAAATACCAGCAAGGATGCCGAAGCGGTGGCGTTGTTCTACTGCAAACATGCCCGCACTCACTCGACGTCCAGATTTTTACAGCAGGCCGGGAACTGGATTCGGTTCACCGGCGCTGCAATCCCTGCTGGGTGCAGAGGGAGTGCTCGGCCCAGCGAATCCGCTGGCACCACGGATGCCCCATTTCGCTCCCAGGCGAAATCGGTGATCTTCGCACTCTTCATGTATGGCGGGCCGTCGCACGTCGATTTGTTCCGATCCGAAACCCGGAGCTGGCCAAATGGCACGGCAAAAGCCATCCCGTGTGAAGCCGAAGGGGATGCCTTCATGGGGCCGAAAGACTAAAATGTCGCCATGCAGAGCTACTACCGCTTTGCGAAGCATGGACGGGTAAGCATCGACATGGCGGAGACGTTTCGAATCTGGCGCGGCATGCCGATGATCTCCGCGTGATCCGCAGCATGCACGCAGAGAGCAACCCAGCCGCGGCCGCCATCTTCCCGAATGAATACCGGCTTCATCCTACCTGGCAGGCCGTGCATGGGCTCCTGGGTGACGTATGGCCTGGGCAGTGAAAGTGAGAATCTGCCTGCCTTTGTCGTGCTCCTGGATCATCGAAAGTTGCCACGGTGAATGGAGCGTAGAGTTGGTCGAACGGCTTCATGCCAGCAGCGTATCAAGGCGTGCCCTTCCGCAGCACCGGTGAGGCCCATCGCCTACCTCACGCCGCCGAAAGGCGTGTCAGCGTGCCGCAGCAGCGTGCACGCCTGGACTTTAGCTGAATGAGCTGGAACACCGAATTCGCCGCTGCAAATCCGGCAGAGACACAGCTCGCCGCCCGCATCAACACCTACGAGAACAAACCTTTTCGCATACGAATGAGTGCCAGCAGGTGCCGACCTCTCTAGTGAGCCAGAAAGCGTGCGCAGGGTGCCTGGCCTCGATCACCAGACCACCTCACGCTTTGGGAAGGATTGCCTACTCGCACGGCGGCTGGTGGAGCGCGGTGTGCCTTCGTCCAGGTCTGTATCGGTGGCAATGAGGGCCGAAGGCCTGGGATGCCCATGATGATCTGGAAAAAACCAGCGACCTCCACTGCGCCGAGAGACGGATGGCCCCATCGCCGCGCTGCTCGATGATCTGAAAATCAGCGGCATGCTGGACAGCACGCTCGTGGTCTGGGGTGGTGAGTTCGGTCGCTCGCCCGTGGCGGAGAATGGTCAAGGGCCGCGATCACCATCCGAAGGGGCTTTCACCATGTGGATGGCCGGTGGCGGCATCATAAGGTGGCCAATATAGCGGCGCGACAGATCAGATTCGGCTACTCCGCCGTGGAGAATCGCGTCTCCGTGCAGGATCTGCACGCCACCATGCTCCACCCGTAGCTCGGCTTGATCACGGCAGCTCACCTACCGCTTCCAGGGCCGTGATTACCGCCTTACCGACGTCAGTGGCGCGGTGGTCAAGGCGCTACTGGCGTGATGCGATTCACGGCATCCTCTGGACCTGAAAGCGGCTGAACCTGCCCACACATCGCGTGATGGGGGCCCATTTCATCACTGCCGCCGTGCGAAGGTATTGAACAGCAGCGAATCGACGCCTAGCTCGCGCTCTCACGCCAGTTGCAGGTTCTTTTCCCCACCATGGGCGATCATCGGCCCACACACGCAGGCTGCCATCACGCTGTCCGGCATGATTCATCACCACCTGCATGCGGATGGCGACCGGCTTTCCCGGCACAAAGCGGAATGCCTCTGGGGTCGAATTCATCCCCATACTTCGATGGCTGGGCATGTGAAGGGGTACATAGGCCTGCCCACGGCCATCACGCCGCCACATCACGCGTGCGGAGAAGCCATCACGCCCATTCACCGCATCTCCGCCGGTGATCGTTTTCGGCCACCGCACAGCCCCGGTAGCTTGCCGCCTTTGACAAAGTCGAACGCTTCCTGGAACTGCACCGTGTAGCGCAGCTCGGCGGCTTCACGCGGCCAAAAGGGCGCCAGCCTGCTCCACCCGCGTCTGAGCCGTGACTGCCGGCTGGATAGAGCACCCGCAGCCAGGGCTCCTGCCCATGCCGTATCAGCGTCACGCGGCCTTCCTTCACGCCATCCTCGAATTCGCAGCCCGGCCAGTCCTTCTTCCACTGCGTCTGGAATAGACTTGGCCGGCTTTTCCCCCCAGATGGATGTCCAGCAGGCTCTGGGCCTGCAAAGTAACTGCGCAGAAGGGAAACAAATCGCGTCACGGATCATGCTGCCCCTTTGAGCGATGCGAGCCAGCTTTCAACGTGCCTCCGGGTGCCGTGCGAGGATGGCGCGGAGTGATTTCCACCACCTCGGGCTGCTCTGCCGCGAGATTCCGCGTCTCCAGCGGGTCCTGGGCATAGTCATAAAGCTCTGGCTCCGCTGTTTCAGGTGCCGTACCGGCTTTTTCCACTCCACCAGCCGTTAGCGCTCGGTGCGGATAGCGCGCCCCATTTTGCTTTGGGAAACAATGAAACGCGTGATCTCGCACTGGCCTGTGGATCACGCAGCACTGGCACCAGGCTCACTCCGTCGATGCGCTGTGCTCCAGCGGGCGCAGTCCAGCCAGCCTGCCAGCGAGAGTGGGAAAGACATCCACACCTCTGCCAGTTGCCGCTGCTCCTGGCCTGCGTCACACCAGGTGCGATGATCAGCAGTGGGATGCGGTTCGCTTGCTCATAGTTCGGTGTTTCTGGTCCAGATGCCCAGATCACCCAGATGAAAGCCATGATCGCCCCACAGCACGATGATCGTGTCCTGCGCCAGTCTTAGTCGATCCAGCTCATCCAGCACATTTACCGATCTGCGCATCCACGTAGCTCGTGGCAGCATAGTAGCCGTGGATGAGCTTCTGTTTCGTTTCACGGTCGAAGGGCTCATCCAGCGCATACGCCACGATCTCGCCGCCGCGCTTCTTTGCCACGGTGGGCGATCCAGCGGGCATTTTTTCAAAAACGGGCATCGGTAGCGCTTTCGCATCGTGCAGGTCCCAATACTTCTTCGGAGCACAGAATGGCGATGCGGCCGCACAAAGCCCCGCTGCGATGAAAAACGGCTTTTGGGCCTTTTGCAGCCGTTTGATCGTCACTGCCGCCACGCGACCATCCTCGTAGGGGCATCACGGTGCCTCAGGTGCCTCGAAGGCAGCTCCACGCGGCAGAGATCACGGATGCGGTCGAGCTTTGATTCGTGAACAAGGCCTCCTCCCGCGTGGGCTGGCCGCCCTGCGTGCTCGCGGGGTCGAGATACTCGATCACCTTTGTCTTTGAAGTGCGGGACGCTGAACGACTGCGGATCACCCTCATTGCCATGGCCGATGTGGAAGACCTTGCCAGATCGATTCGGTGATGTAGCCGCCGTGTTTCGCGAAGTGCCAGGCAGCGTCAGCATCTGGCAGTTTGGCCCTCAATCGACTCCTGCTCAGGTCATACAGGCCCGTCGTGGTCGAGTGTACCCAGCATCAGCGTGAAGCGTGACGGCGCACACACCGCCTGATTGCAATACGCCATGTCAAAGCGCATCCCCGCGCCGCTAGCCGGTCGATGTGGGGCGTCTTCGCCAGCGGATCGCCATAGCAGCCGAGCGCGGGGCTTCCAGATCATCGACGAGGATGGACAGGACGTTGGCGCTGCGGCCTCACACAGCACCCCGTGCCGATGATGCAGAGCAGCAGTGTGGGAGCGTGCCGCGTGGGAAGAAGGAGAGAGTCTGCATGTGCCGTGGATTACTTCTCGGCTCCTGGGGCAGAGGTTAGACCGAGAGCGGCTCCATTGTCCGCAGGCTGGAGCGGTGCCAGGCGAGGGCTGCTGCGTCATGCGTCAGCACGGTGTCTGGCTGCTGAGTGGCCAGATTGGTCCTTTCGCCGCGATCTTTTGCCAAATCATAGAGCTGTGGCTGCGTGCCATCGTATTCGCCAGCGCTTCCCCAGCGTCCATCACGCATCGCCAGGTCCGGCAGACGCTCGGTGAGCTTCGCGGATGCGGTTTTGCGATCTGGTGGGCGTCAGAAGATCGGCTTGGCACGCGGGACTGCTTTTGCCGGAGCAGGGGCAGGGGAGATCTCTTCACCATCAAAGTCCGTGTCAGTGGGCTCGATCTGCGCGCATGGAGAGTAACGAAGGCGCGATGTCGAAGGCTGCAAAAGACGGATTCTGCATTCACAGAGCCCGCGGCTCGCTTTTCATGGAGGCCCGGGCCCCAGGCGATCAGCGGTGAACGCGTGCCGCCCTCGTAAAGCGTGGTCTTCGTGCCACGGAATGGCCCCGCACTGCCTGCGCGGGCTCTGGGCCACTGTCCGAAAAGATCAGCAACAGCGTGTTTTCACGCAAGGCAGCATCCGAGCGCAGGTGATCGAAAAGTTTGCCAAACTGGCGATCCATGGCCTCCAGCACGGCGCGTGATACGTCTCACGCTTTGTTTTGCCCCACTTCTCCACCGGCGGCCGTACCACGGGCTATGCAGTAACGTCATCGGGCCAAAGGTTCACAAATGGCTTTTCGCGGCCTGCGCTCGGTCGATGAATTTCAGCGCCGCATCCACAAAGCCCGTCGTGATCTCACTGCGCTGCATCCACGTCACGGGAGAGCCCAGATTCACCGCATCGCCCCAGATTTTCCCCGGTTCGGCATCGCCGGGTTTGAGCGTGCGAGTGGCAGCAGCTTCGCGCCTATGCCCTCAAAGTTCGTCAGGGACCTACCAAAGCCATACGCCGGGAGCGGCGGCGCATATGGGACATCACGCTGGCCACCGAGGCAGTTACTTTCCCCGAAGTGGCCACGTCGCGTAAGGGTGGCTCTGGAGCACACGGGCCAGTGTGGGAGCCTCTGTGGACGAGCTGTTCTGCCGCCACCGCGCCGGGCACGTCCGCACGATTGTTCGTGATAGGAGTGGACGCCACCGCCGGGTGGATACTGCCTTGTCGCCCGCGTGCCCAGCGTGAGGGCGAGCAGATGGGCGAGTTCGCCATGAAACTGCTCAAAGCGGATACCCTCGGCCGCGATGCGGTCGATGTTGGGTGTTTGCGCCTCTTGATTGCCTGTGGAAGCACGAGAAATGCTCCCAGCCCATGTCATCAATGAATACCATGATGAATGTTCCGGGAGGTGCTGTATGCAGCACCGGACAGAGCGAGAGGATGAGAAAGAGCCTTTTGAGCATCCCAAGCAAACGCGACGGCTTCACCAACCTAACACTCTCGGAATTGCGCCAGCGCATCACGCTGGCGGGGTCGCAGCGACAGCAGCCGCGCAGGCCGCTTTCAGTGCAGCATCCGTCTGCGTGGTGCTTTCCACGATACACGAGCGTTGGGGCCCCAGGCGCGGGAAGTCAATCTGATTCGGCGCAGAGTGGTGAATCGTCTCACACTGATGGATGAGCGCATCTCCCGGCTCCAGCAGGCCAGAATCACTCCTTCAGGGCACGCTGGGTGCCTCTGCTAGACCGATGGAGTTCTCTTCACGCCAGAGGGCTTGCAGGCAGCATTCCATTCCCTTTGAGTCGTTTTGGCCACAGAGACAGGCCATTCTCCTCCATCGTCACGGGTCCATCGCGATCTGTAGATGGTCTGTATATCCGGTGGAGTTCTGGCAAAAGTAGGCATTGTCCTGGTGGTAGGGCAAAATTCCCAGAGCCGATCTCGTGGGGCTTCCCTGAACGCTTTCTCCACGCCGATGGGTTCGCGGCTCGCCATGCATCGAGCCTCGAAACGAGCCTCGATGATTCCCGGCTTTCCACCATCGGCGGCATAAATGGTTGATGCACTTCCAATCGCCATGTAGGTTGCGCACGGTTTCTCCATCGGCCTCGAGCGTGCGTGTGCATCCACAAAGGCTTCGATGGCAGATCATCACGCATGAAGCGCTCCAGCTCACGACGGATCGCCGCCACCTCCGTGCTGCTGAATGCTTAGGCATCACGCGCGAATGACACCATCCCGCCCATAGTCATTTCGATCAAAGTGGAAGAGCTGTTTAGGAGAAGGGATATGGGCTTCCATGCTCGCATCTATGAAAAGAGTGCTCCACCTTATCAATCCTGATTCGGATGGATGCCTCAGCTAACAGTGCAGATGGCTACTTCCGCGCGGCTCCCCGGACTTCGATGGCTTCTCGATGTTTGATCTGCTCCCGCCCTGCTAAATGGTCTCTTTCCAGGAGGAACCCAAAACCCATCCGGTGATGAAGAACGTGGCAGTGACGCCACCGAATCATCAAACGTGAGCACTACGAGTTTGTCCGGTATTTCGGTTCAGTACGTAGCGCAGTGGCGAGGAGCAGGGAAAAGAGAAGGCGTTTGCTGTGGACGGAGGGAATCGCTGCGGGCTTCCTATTCTTAAACCACAGACCAGCTCTCCCCCAGCGTACCCCGCAGAATGCGCTTGAACCCCGTTGAGATTAAAAGTCACCAGTTTCGCTGAGAGAGCTATCGTATTGAGCTGCGATCAAAAGATCGTTTTGGGCCGATCAATCGGGTTTTGAGTTCCAACCTTCGCTCCGGATC
>JADJPW010000017.1 GCA_016713035.1 Verrucomicrobiaceae bacterium | reverse complement strand
TCTTCATCGACCACGGCACCGGCGTCGTCATCGGTGAGACCGCCCAGCCTCGGCAATCACAGAAACTTACCAGGGCGTGGGCCTTCGTCGCACGCTCACTCGCGGCCGGGCAGGCCCTACGCGGGAAAGCGCCACCGGACGCTCGAAGACACGTCACCGTCTGTGCCGCGTGGTATCGCCACCATCGTCGGTGCAGGACACACCGTCATCGAGCCCGCAGCACCATCGGCGCGAATGTTTTCATCCTCGAAAGCGTCCCGCCCGACATGCTCTACGCACTCGGTCAGCAGGAGCACCCGGTGCAAACGAAAAAGCACCCGACGCACCATGCTCATTCTCCCACTCTTTTTGACTTCACCGCCAGCCGCAGTGGTCCCTGCTGCGCTCCTCGCGTGAAAACGCACCCCCGCCCGAGCCACCGCACGAAACCAACGACGGCACTCATCGCGATGAGGCTCCGAGGCCAGCGCCCGTGGTTGGTTGGAAAACTCGAGCCCCAGGCATGATGCGGCTCCTGCGCATCGAGGAATTTGCGTCACGCAGCACCGCAGGCTACGCCCATTACGGCCAGTGCCGCACGACCTTCAATCCACGCCTGCGAGAGTTCGATGGCCAGGTCGAGCGCACCCTGAAGCACGGTTCGCCCATCTCATCGCCATCATCACCGCTGCGGACGCCGCCGCAGTATCGAGCCCCATGGAGCCGAGTGGCGTGCCGCCTGCGCAGACCTGCCTATCCCTGGGCGAGGCGCAGACGCCCGTCTGCCGGCTACGCCTGCCTCTTCTTCGTGGGCGGCTGAGCGCACTCACACACCGCCCGCAGCGTTAACACACCGTGCGCAAAGGGCGGAAATTCTGGCCCCCGCGCCTGCAGCGCCCTAGACAAAGCCCACGCCGGCGGCGGTAACGATGTAACGCTTGAAACTCCGCTCCTCCAGCCCACGAAAATGAACCGTCTTTTCTTCCACTTCCGGGTAAAACGACTCACGGAGTGTTTTAGGAATGCGCCGAGCCTGCACTTATTCAGGTTCTGGGTCGTGAAATCGTATTGGAGGAGTTCGGCGGCGGATGTGCTGGTTTGCGGCGTGCCACAAGATAAACAGGGTCCCAGGGCAAGTCCCGGTGGGGATAAGGCTGGCTCAGCCTTAACAGGTTTTGGACCGGAACGGACGCATGCGGGTCGCCCGCTTCCGGTGGCATGCGCATTCCGCCGTTTTGAGCCCCGCTACCGGGTGAGGCCGCGTACCTTTTTGAGTCTGCCCGCTTCCGGGTGGGGCCGCGTATCGCCGTTTTTGGGTCGCTCGCTTCGCGGGTGGGGCTGCATGCCGCTTTTGGGTCGCCCGCTTCCGGGTGAGGCTGCGCTACGGCCGTTTTTGGGTCGCCCGCTTCCGGGGTAGGGGCTCGCCTGACCGTTTTCGCTGGTCCGGCCACAGACAGTAGGAGAGGCTCAAAGACTCTTGTGTCTGGATCGAAGTCATCGGCGTGGATACCGACTTCCGCGCAGTGTTGAGCGTGACGGAGAGCAACGCCGTGATCCCCGGTTTGACCGCCGGTGCCAAGGTGGGAGGTAGGTGATCAGCGTGAACGAAGCCGGCGAAAGCCTGCCGGTCCTGTTGCTGAGGCCATCGTGCCCTGAGTCAGAGAATCCTACGCGTCCACGATCCTTCTACCGCGCAAGCAGTCTGCATCGCCGCGCCGCACTGAGAGACTGGAGCTGAAGAGCAAGAAAGCCCACCGCAGGTGATCCTGCTCCTCCTCTTACTCCGACTCCTCCTCCCGGAAGCGCGGGCCAAACCGCCTTGCGAAAGCCTGGAGACGTCCATTCCGGGAGGACGAGTAAGAGGAAGAGGAGGAGGAAGATTTGTGAAACCTCGAACCTCCCCCCCACATACACCCTCGGCACGCGTGCATGCACATTCGTCAGCACCTCGTAGGGATCGTACGGCCCAGTCCGCCACATCTTGGGCGCTGATGCCATCACCGATCAGGAGTCAGCCATCGCCATTGTAGGCCGTGCCCCATTCCGGACTACGCGAACTGGTCCATGCACACGGCCCGCGATCGGGTGCCGCTCACCACGGATGACCACCTGGCCGCGATTCGATAGCGCACGGAAGTAGCCATCCCCGTAGCCCACCGCGCACCGTCACTCCGCACGGGTGATCGCTCTGAAGGTGCCTCCGCAAGCTCACGGGATGCCCTGGCAGCACCACTTTGGAAAAAACCACCTGCGAGCGCCAACTCAGCACCGGTTGCCTGCACCGACTGCGTATCGCACGCGATGGATACACGCCATGAAGCATGATTCCAGGCCTCACCAGATCCAGGTGACTCTGCGGCAAATTCAAAATGCCGCGGAATTCGCGATATGCCGCTGCGGCGTCGGTAAGCTGTGTTTGGGGGTAAAAATCGAGTACCTCGTGAAATCGCGCCAACTGCTCCTCTGCGCGAAAAGCTCCTCCGCGTCCGAAGTCGCAAATGGGAGCAAATACCAGTACGGCGACGTTTTTCAGGCTCAGAGGCCTCCAGCAGCTTTTCGAAGCGCTATCACAATGCACGCCGATCCGCTCCATCCGGAAGCGTGTCGATTTTCCAATGCAACGCGTGCCCGCGACTTCGCCGCTGCCGCAGCCTCATCGATCTCGCGCAGCTTATCGATGGAGGAGGCCGTCATCATCAGACCATGCGTGATGGATGCGGGATCACCGCGTCGCCGCACCGCCAAGACCAGGATCAGCACCGCGATGCCTGCCTGCCGCAGCATCACCGCCTCCTCCAGCGCACACGCCCAGCAAGTGGCACCCTGCTTCACCAGATGCGGCGCACACTCCACGATGCCATGCCCATACGCATTGGCCTTCACCACCGGCATCCCCTCCACCTTGCCCATGCGCCTGTATCGCCGCAAAGTTTTGCGCGAGCATGCTGGGATCGATTCGACGTGGGTAGGGCGGATGGCATCCATGGAGAGCTCAGAATTGAGCACAGCCGCAGGAAATCACTCGGTCCGTGGAATGAATCGTCACTCCTTCTCAAACAGCAGGCGCAGGCTGTTCAGGCGCACGATCACGGTGCCCTCATGCCTCCGCGCACCAGAGCGTGAGCGTAAGATGCCGAATAAGGACGCCACCGCCATGATGAGGACGCTGCCCAGTGAAATGCCGACGTTTTGACGAATGGTGCGCCGGGCGTGCTCACTGACGCTGAGGCGAGAGACAGTTTTTCGATCTTGACCAGCATCAGCACCAGCATCGCTCTGCTCCCAGTGCGGCATCACTGCCGCGTGCACCATCGCCACACTGACGTAGGCGGCGGCGAGGGCTGGGGCATCATTCACGCCATCACCGATCATGGCGACTTTTTCCTTCCAGCGTCAGGCTCGCGGATGGCGGCCACTTTGTCCCTCTGGGTGCAGCCCAGCGCGGACCTCGGCGATGCCGAGCCTGCTTTGCGACCTCTGTGGCGGCGGCGCGGCGGTCACCGGTGAGCATGATGGTGCGCACCATCTGCCGCGAGCGCTCCAGCACCGCGGCTGCCGGGACGCACCTCATCTTTGAGCAAGATGCGGCCCACGATCTGCTCATGCAGCACCCACACTTCACTGAAGCCCAGCGGTGCATCTGGCACGCCTGCCAGTGCATCCCCGAGCGGGCTGCCCTGCACCAGTTCACGCCTGCCGACGTAGCTGAGACCCGCCTCGTGCGGCCGCGCAGCCCTGCCCGGCGATGGAGAAATTCCGCCAACTTTTCCCGCTGCGATGCCCTGCGTCTGGCCAAACCGCATGATGGCACGGGCGATGGGGTGGTTCGAGTTCGACTCCAGACTCACCGCGATGCGTAGCACGTCACTCTCCCGGCCTGCGGGGAAGGATTCGATCTTCGTGACGCGGAGCTCGCCTTCGGTGAGCGTGCCGGTCTTATCCATCGCCACCACATCGACTTCTGCCAGCTTTTCGATGGCGGCACCTCCACGGAAGAGCACGCCGTGCCGCGCTCCCCATGCGATGGCAGCGAGAATGGCAGATGGGATCGACAAAACGAGCGCACAGGGGCTCATGACGACGAGAAGCGTCATCGCACGGTAAAAGGCCGATTTAGAGGCCTCCGTGTTCTCAAAGCAGGAATGCCAAAACCCAGCCACCGACGAAAACATCACCGCGACGATGCTGAGGGGTCAAAAGCGTGCACCGCGTGCCAAAGCGGTCTGTGAAGGCTGACTCGGTGCCCGCATTTTCTGAGCGCTCTGGATGGGAGATGATTTTTGCCAGGGAGCTCTGCGTCGCCAGCTTATCCCACACGGACCAGCACGAGGCCCCAGAGATTCAGCGTGCCGCCGTAGATCGCGGCACCTTTTTCTTCGGCTACGGGCAGGGATTCGCCCGTGAGGGTGGATTCATCTGCGGCGGTGAGGCCAGTGAGCACGCTGCCATCGACTGGGAAGAGCTCAACCGGCTTTACGACGATGGTTTCACCCACGCGGAGCAACTGCACGGCGCGGTCCTCCGTATGCCATCCGCCAGCAGCAATGGGCGATTTGGGAACGGTTTTCGTCAGCGCATTGATCTCGCGGTGCGTGCGGTAGAGCACGAAATGCTCCAAAGCGCCGCTGGTGGAGAAAAGGAAGAGCAGCAGGGCACCCTCCTCCCACGCACCGATGGCCACAGCACCGAGAGCAACGGCGAGCATGAGGAAATGCACACATCGAGTCGGCCTTCACGCAGGTTTTCCACATCCTTCGCAAGCATCCAGCCACCCGCGACGAGAGAGATGATGAAAGCGCCGGATGGCCGAAAAACCATCCGCCGCGAGTGCCACGCCGCAGATCGCTGCCTGCACCGCGAGCATGCGCCACTCGTCCTCACTCTCTCTGTTCGAGTTCATCCGACTCCGGCCACTCGAACTCGCGCCACTTCCAGAAAGTCAGCGCGGTGGGGCAGGTGGGTTTCTCGATCTGGAGCACGCCGTTGCTCGGTTGGCTCACCCCAGCATCGGTCTGGAGGCCGGGATCTTTGAACCACCTTCGCATCAATGCTACGCAGCACCTCGGCCAGCTTGGCCTGGAGTAAATCGCCATCCACGCGGCCGAGAGGTGGCCATTCGACCTTCCGGGACTGCGGATCGAGCCGGATGGCCTCTATGGAGGGCTCATCGAGCAAAAAGACTCGATGGCCGTCATCCAGGCATTGTCGGAGGGCGCTGAGGGTAGAAAAAGGCATTGATGCCATGCTTTACGGAGCCAGCGCATGGCTGACAAGCCGTTGTTCTCCCAGCGTGTGCGTCACTGGTTGCCGTCGTAAATGCTGCCAGGTAGTTGGGCGTGGAAAGTGCCCCGCTACCATTATAGCTCCCGCCTGTATTGGAATGACTGCTGGTCATCGAGCTCCGCTCCACCGACACCGCTCCATGTTGTTGTATTGATTGAGCGAGAGCGGTAGTTCGATGATCCGCCTGCACCGCCGCGCATGGCACTCGAGCATTGAGCATCTAGGGTGCCGCTGGGGTGGGCACTCCTGGGCGGCTCGCTCAGGCTCGGCCGTCTGGTGTGACTCCCAGGCCAGGGTGTGCGCTCTGCACCACCCGCTCCTCCAGGCGATTCACCTGCTCACTGTATTGTGCCTGTGTGAGAAACCCAGGTCACGCTCGGTGATGAGGCGTGCATACTCACCCTGGAAGCTGCTGCGTGCGGCGTTCTATACTGCTCCAGTTTTGCTTCATCAGGGACGGGAGTCCATGGTGGAGGAGGCACATGCGCCCAGCAGCATGCAGGGCAAGCAGGGCAGTGGGTGAAGCGGAAAAGTGGACGATTTCATGATGGAGCGAGCGGGCGGCCGACAGGTAACGTGCCAATTTCACTGTGGCAACGTCCGTCTGTCTGCTCCGCAGGGTCTTATCGTTCAAATTTATCGGCGTAGGCCGCGCACCGGTGGTGGTGAGTCTTCTTGTTGCGAGCCCTATGGCACGGCCTATCTCTACGCGCACCGCCACCACGCCCCAACCCGCAAAAAACGAAGTCCTTCGCGGATTCGTGGAGCGCGTGGTGTTTCTGGCAGCAGGACAACGGCTACTGCATCCTCAAAGTGATGCCAGAGGGCAAACGCGCGACACCGTCAGCCTGCTCGGCAAAGCGCCGCGTGTCGTCACCGGCGAGGAATTCGAGGCGCGGCACCTGGGAGCCGAATCGCGACTTCGGGCCGCAGTTCAAAGCGGATGAGTTGAAGCTGAAACGGCCCGGTTCGCTCAACGGCATCCCGAGCTACCTCGGCAGTGGTTTGATCGACGGTATTGGCCCGGCGTATAAAGCGCATCGTCGAAAAATTTGGCCCGAAGGTGTTTGAGATCATCGAGAACGAATCGAAGCGGCTGGAGGACGTGGAAGGCGTGGGCAAAAAGCGCCGGCTCGGAAATCCGCGAATCGTGGATGAAGCAAAGCGTCCACGGCATCATGCTCTTCCTCCACCAGCACGGCATCAGCTCCGAACGGAGCGCTGCGCATCTACAAGACTTACGGTGCCGAAGCGCAGGCCATCTTGAAGGAAAACCCGTATCGGCTGGCGCAGGACATTCGCGGCATCGGCTTCAAAACGGCGGATGACATCGCCTACCAGCTCGGAGTGGCCGCAGATGCCCCGCAGCGAATCAAAGCGGCCATTTTGCATGTTTTGGAAACAGCGGCCCAAAGTGGCCACTGCTGCTTCCCAGAGGCCAAATTGGCCGAAAAGCCATCGCGCTGCTCCAGGCGGATGCGCTCGTCCCACCGCAGATCGAGGCCCTCATCGCCGAAAGCCAAATCGAGCGTCATGGCGACTTTTTATACCTTCCAAGCTCCGCGCCACTAAGGCAGAGCATCGCCGCGAATGTGAAGTCACTCGCCCCATTGCCCGCTGACTATCCCCGATCGACATTGCCAGGCCGCTTGACCTGGGTGATGAAAAAAACCGGCAAAGAACTCGCCCCGCCAGCGCAGGCCGTGCGGGAGGCTTTGAAGCACCGCATGCTCATCATCACCGGTAGCTCCGGCGTGGGCAAGACGACGATCCTGCGCAGCATCCTCGTGATACTGGACAGCAAAGGCGTGAAAATCGTCCTCGCCGCCCGACTGGCCGTGCGGCGAAGCGCCTCTGCCGAAAGCACTGGCATGGAGGCGAAGACCATAACCGCCTGCTCAGAATTCGAGGCGAAGGCCAGTGGGGCCGCCACCGCGGCAAGCCGCTCGTCGGCAACCTCTTCGTCGTCGATGAGGCCAGCATGACGATCGACGCACCGCTCATGGCGCATTCCTCGCCGCATTGCCGGGCGGAGCGCACGCTCATCGTGGGTGATGCCGATCAGCCCTCCGTCGGCCCCGGCATGGTTTTGAATGACCTCATCGCCAGCGGCGGCAGTTCCTGCGTGAAACTCGCGGAAATCTTCCGCCAGGCCGCCACCAGCCGCATCATCACCACCGCGCGTGCCATCAATCGCGGTCAGGTGCCGGAGCTGTGGCCGGTGAAGAACAGCGACTTCTTTCCTCGAAGCCGCCACGCCCGACGACATCCGCGCCACCATCGTCAGGTTGCCCACACACGACTGCCGCCAATCGCTATGGTTTGACCCCGTCCGCGACATCCAGGTTCTCACGCCGATGAATCGCCACCTGCTCGGCACGGCAGTCGCTCGGCCTGACGCCCTGCAACTCGCCCTCAATCCGCCCGCAATGAGCTGAAATTCGAGATCGAGCGCTTTCAGACCACCTTCCGCGTCGGCGACAAAGTCATCAAACCGCCAACAACTACGACAAAGACGTCTTCAACGGCGACATCGGCCACATCGCCTCCGTCGACACCGACCCGCTCAAGTGCAGGTGCGCTATGAACCGACCGCCTCGTCGCCTACAAACCCGGCGGGCTCGATGAGCCAACTCGCCTACGCTTTGACCATTCATAAGAGCCAAGGCAGCGGAATTCCCCTGCGTCATCATCCCCGTGAGCACGCAGCACACCATCCTGCTGAGCGTCTCATCTACACCGCCATCACCCGTGCGAAGCGCCTCTGCATCCTCGTCGGCGATGACAAAGCGCTCGCTTTGGCCGTCAGCCGCCAAGAGAGCCGCAAGCGCCACACCGGGCTGCGTGAGCTGCTGTGAGGCTACTTTTTGCGGGGACTCATGGACTCACGCGCTTCTTCACCCGGCTCCATTTTCACGGATGTAGAGAAGGCGATCCAGCCAGTGCGTTCGTGCGGCCTACAGAACTCGATCTCACTCGGCAGCAGCGTGCTATCCGCCCCAAAAAGGCGGGCGGGGCACCTCTTGGCCGAATTTGGCTGTGAACTCCGCAGCGCGCTCTCCAGCCACTGGCGGTCAGGGATGATCTGGCTCTGCGCGGAGCCCAGGCACCGATCTGGTGCCCCCTGCGGTCGCGTGGCGAAGTAGGCCTGCGCCTCCTCATGCGGCAGCTTGCTCACAGTGCCGCGCACGATGGCCTGGCGGTGCCGCTCATTCCATAGGAAACAGGCAGCGGCGCGCGATTGGCGGCCCGGCTCGCGGCCTTTGGCACTTTCGTAGTTCGTGAAAACTGAAAGCCCGTGCGTCGATGCCTTTGAGCAAAACGGTGCGCATTCGGCATGCCATCCGCTGTGGCGGTAGCGAGCAGATGGCATTCGGCTCTGGGGTGGTGGGCTAGCGCATCATGGAAACCAGAGCTGAAAAAGCCCACGGGATCAGCAGGCGTGTTCTGTTCCGTCAGGGTATCCAGATCGTAGCCGACGCGGAGGTCTTGGAGGTTGAGTTTGTCAGGGGTGGACATCGCGTTATAAAGGAGCACACCATGCCATCGCCTGTCACCGGAGTTTTAGCGGATCTTGAACGTATTTTGCTCTCCGCAGAGCAAATCCAGACACGTGTCGCCGCGATGGCTGGGACGCTGAATGCCGCCTACGCGGGCAAAACCGTGAGCGTGCTGGCGCTGATGGATGGCTCCCTGTTCTTTGTAGCAGATCTGCTACGGCATCTGGAGGTGCCTGTGCGGCTCTACACACTGAGCGCGAGCAGTTATCATGGTGGCACCTCCAGCAGCGGTGAGGTTCAGATGAACTGGCCACCGGGGCTCGATTTCCGTGACCAAGACGTGCTGCTGCTCGATGACATCCTGGATACCGGCCTCACACTGAGTGCGCTGCGGGGAAAAATCGCCGAGCAAAAGCCCGCCACGCTGCGCACAGCCGTGCTGCTGGCCAAAAAGCGCGAGCGTGTGCGTGAGGTCGCCGTGGAGGACATCGGCTTCGAGATCGAGGACGAGTTCGTCGTCGGATTGCGGCATGGATTACCAGGGCCGCTTCCGTAATCTGCCCTGCATCGGCATTCTTGAACCCTGCGTGACCGACATGACTGTGCGAGTGCTGTTTTTTCTGTCCTCAAGGACATCACAAATGTGGCTGAGATACCGCTGGAGTGCCCCAGGGCATGCGGATGCCGATTTGCTGGAAAGCCTCTATCAGCGCTGGCCGCGACTGCGTGAGTGGGATGGCAGCCTGCTCCTCGCTCTCGATCAAACGTATGTGAAGCGTGATGCCGTACTGCATGACGGCGCGGAGGTGGCGATCATGCCGCCCGTGCAGGGCGGGTGAGGTCCATCAGGCGCGGCGGCCCCGCTTTTTGCGCACAGGTTCTGGTGCCAGCGTCATCTGCGGCGTGACGCGGATGCCCATGCGCTTGTAGTAATCCAGCATCTTCGCCGTGGCGACTCGGCTGGCCCGATCCGATACGGACCATCTCCGACATTTCGCGGGGCGGAGCTTCCTGGAGGTGGATGGGTGAGCATGGCTGGAGTTGGTCATGTAGGCGCTGTGTCCAGCAGCCGTGTCGGTGGCGCCGCTGCATCCCCTCCCATGAGGCCCCCTCTCTCTGAAGCAAAGCGGCCACCAAGGTAGAACACCTCGGCAGATGCTGGAGACGGCGGCGACATGACCAGCAAGGATGCCGAAGCGCTGGCGCGTTGTTCTACTGCAAACATGCACGCACTCACTACGCGTCGGATTTTAACGCAGTGCCGGAGGCCGGATTCGGTTCACTGGCGCTGCAATCCCTGCTGGTGCAGAGGAGTGCTCAGCCCAGCGAATCCGCTGGCACCACGGATGCCCCATTTCGCTCCCAAAGCGAAATCGGTGATCTTCCTCTTCATGTATGGCGGGCCGTCGCACGTCGATTTGTTCGATCCGAAACCCGAGCTGGCCAAATGGCAGGCAAAACCATCCCCGTGTGGAAGCCGGAGGATGCCTTCCCGGGCAGAAAGACTAAAAATGTCGCCATGCAGAGCTACTACCGCTTTGCGAAGCATGGACAGGCCGGCATCGACATGGCGGAGACGTTTCCGAATCTGGCGCGGCATGCCGATGATCTCTGCGTGATCCGCAGCATGCACGCAGAGAGCAACAACCACGGCCCCGCCATCTTCCAGATGAATACCGGCTTCATCCTACCTGGCAGGCCGTGCATGGGCTCCTGGGTGACGTATGGCCTAGGCAGTGAAAGTGAGAATCTGCCTGCCTTTGTCGTGCTCCTGGATCATCAGGGTGCACCGGTGAATGGAGCGCTGAATTGGTCGAACGGCTTCATGCCAGCAGCGTATCAAGGCGTGCCCTTCCGCAGCACCGGTGAGCCCATCGCCTACCTCACGCCGCCGAAAGGCGTGTCGCGTGCGCAGCAGCGTGCACGCCTGGACTTGCTGAAGCAGTGGAACACCGAATTCGCCGCTGCAAATCCGGCAGAGACACAGCTCGCCGCCCGCATCAACACCTACGAGCTCGCCTTTCGCATGCAGATGAGTGCCAAAGCGAGTGCACCGACCTCTCTAGTGAGCCAGAAAGCGTGCGCAAAATGATGGCCTCGATCACCAGACCACCTCACACTTTGGGAAGAATTGCCTACTCGCACGGCGGCTGGTGGAGCGCGGTGTGCGCTTCGTCCAGGTCTATAGCGGTGGCAATGAGGGCCCGAAGGCCTGGGATGCCCATGATGATCTGAAAAAAAACCACGACCTCCACTGCGCCGAGACGGATGGCCCCATCGCCGCGCTGCTCGATGATCTGAAAATCAGCGGCATGCTCGACAGCACGCTCGTGGTCTGGGGTGGTGAGTTCGGTCGCTCGCCCGTGGCGGAGAATGGCGGCAAGGCGCCGCGATCACCATCCGAAGGGCTTCACCATGTGGATGGCCGGTGGCGGCATCAAAGGTGGCCAAATGTATGCGGCGCGACAGATGAATTCGGCTACTCCGCCGTGGAGAATCGCGTCTCGTGCAGGATCTGCACGCCACCATGCTCCACCAGCCGGCTTTGATCACGAGCAGCTCACCTACCGCTTCCAGGGCCGCGATTACCGCCTCACCGATGTCAGTGGCGAGGTGGTCAAGGCGCTACTGGCGTGATGCGATTCACGGCATCCTCTGGACCTGAAAGCGGCTGAACTCTGCCCACACATCGCGTGATGGGGCCCAGCTCGCATCACTGCCGCCGTGGAAGGTATTGAACAGCAGCGAATCGACGCCGTAGCTCGCGCTCTCACGCCATTGCAGGTTCTTTTTCTCCACCATAGGCCTGATCATCGGCCCACACACGCAGGCTGCCATCACGCTGTCCGGCATGATTCATCACCACCTGCATGCGGATGGCGACCGGCTTTCCCGGCACAAAGCGGAATGCCTCTGGGAAGTCGAATTCATCCCCATACTTCGATGGCTGGTGCATGTGATACACATAGGCCTGCCCACGGCCATCACGCCGCCACATCACGCGTGCGGAGAAGCCATCACGCCCATTCACCGCATCTCCGCCGGTGATCGTTTTCGGGCCACCGCACAGCCCCGGTAGCTTGCCGCCTTTGACAAAGTCGAACGCTTCCTGGAACTGCACCGTGTAGCGCAGCTCGGCGGCTTCCACGCGGCCAAAAGGGCAGCGCCAGCCTGCTCCACCCGCGTCTGAGCCGTGACTGCCGGCTGGATAGAGCACCCGCAGCCAGGGCTCCTGCCCATGCCGTATCAGCGTCACGCGGCCTTCCTTCACGCCATCCTCGAATTCGCAGCCCGGCCAGTCCTTCTTCCACTGCGTCACGGAATAGACTTGGCCGGCTTTTCCGCCCAGATGGATGTCCAGCAGGCTCTGGGCCTGCAAAGTAACTGCGCAGAGAAGGAAACAAATCGCGTCACGGATCATGCTGCCCCTTTGAGCGATGCGAGCCGCTTGTCAACGTGCCTCCGGGTGCCGTGCGAGGATGGCGCGGAGTGATTTCACCACCTCGGGCTGCTCTGCCGCGAGATTCCGCGTCTCCAGCGGGTCCTGGGCATAGTCATAAAGCTCTAGCTCCGCTGTTTCAGGTGCCGCACCGGCTTTTTTCCACTCCACCAGCCGATAGCGCTCGGTGCGGATAGCGCGGCCCATTTTTTGCTTTGGGAAACAATGAAACGCGTGATCTCGCACTCGGGGCCTGTGGATCACGCAGCACTGGCACCAGGCTCACTCCGTCGATGCGCTGTGCTCCAGCGGGCGCGGGCAGTCCAGCCAGCTCAGCGAGAGTGGGAAAGACATCCACACTCTCTGCCAGTTGCCGCGTGCTGCTCCCAGCCTGCGTCACACCCAGGTGCGATGATCAGCAGTGGGATGCGGTTCGCTTGCTCATAGTTCGTGTGCTTCGTCCAGATGCCCAGATCACCCAGATGAAAGCCATGATCGCCCCACAGCACGATGATCGTGTCCTGCGCCAGTCCTAGTCGATCCAGCTCATCCAGCACACGGCCGATCTGCGCATCCACGTAGCTCGTGGCAGCATAGTAGCCGTGGATGAGCTTCTGTTTCGTTTCACGGTCGAAGGGCTCATCCAGCGCATACGCCACGATCTCGCCGCCGCGCTAATCCAGCGGGCATTTTTTCAAAACGGGCATCGGTAGCGCTTTCGCATCGTAGGGGTCCCAATACTTCTTCGGAGCACAGAATGGCAGATGCGGCCGCACAAAGCCCGCTGCGATGAAAAACGGCTTTTGGGCCTTTGCAGCCGTTTGATCGTCTCCGCCGCCACGCGACCATCCGCGTAGGCATCATCCGGTGCCTCAGGTGCCTCAAAGGCAGCTCCACGCGGCAGATCACGGATGCGGTCGAGCTTTTGATTCGTGAACAAGGCCTCCTCCCGCGTGAGCTGGCCGCCCTGCGTGCTCGCAGGGTCGAGATACTCGATCACCTTGTCTTTGAAGTGCGGGACGCTGAACGACCGCGGATCACCCTCATTGCCATGGCCGATGTGGAAGACCTTGCCGATCGATTCGGTGATGTAGCCGCCGTGTTTCGCGGGAGTGCTGCGGCAGCGTCACAGCATCTGGCAGTTTGGCCCTCAATCGACTGCTCCAGGTCATACAGGCCTGTCGGGTCGAGTGTGCACCCAGCATCAGCGTGAAGCGTGACGGCGCACACACCGCCTGATTGCAATACGCCATGTCAAAGCGCATCCCCCGCGCCGCTAGCCGGTCGATGTGGGGCGTCTTCGCCAGCGGATCGCCATAGCAGCCGAGCGCGGGCTTCAGATCATCGACGAGGATGAGCAGGACATTCGGCGCTGCGGCCTCACACAGCACCGTGCCGATGATGCAGAGCAGCAGTGTGAGCGTGCCGCGTGGGAAGAAGGAGAGAGTCTGCATGTGCCGTGGATTACTTCTTGGCTCCTGGGGCAGAGGTTGCACCCAGAGCGGCTCCATTGTCCGCAGGCATGGAGCGGTGCCAGGCGAGGAGCTGCTGCGTCATGCGCAGCACGGTGTCTGGCTGCTGAGTGGCCAGATTGGTCCTTTCGCCGCGATCTTTTGCCAAATCATAGAGCTGTGGCTGCGTGCCATCGTATTCGCACAGCAGCTTCCAGCGTCCATCACGCATCGCTAGATCCGGCAGACGCTCGGTGAGCTTCGCGGATGCGGTTTTGCGATCTGGTGGCGTCGCCAGAAGATCGGCTTGGCACGCGAGACTTGCTTTTGCCCGAGCAGGGCAGGGGAGATGTCTTCACCATCAAAGTCCGTGTCTGTGGGCTCGATCTGCGCGATGGAGAGTAACGAAGGCGCGATGTCGAAGGCTGCAAAGACGGATTCTGCATTCCACAGAGCCCGCGGCTGCCCTTTCCATGGAGGCCCGGGCCCCAGACGATCAGCGGTGAACGCGTGCCGCCCTCGTAAAGCGTGGTCTTCGGTGCCACGGAATGGCCGCACTGCCTGCGCCGGGCTCTGGGCCATTGTCCGAGCAGATCAGCAACAGCGTGTTTTCACGCAAGGCAGCATCCGAGCGCAGGTGATCGAAAAGTTTGCCAAACTGGCGATCCATGGCCTCCAGCACGGCGTGATACATCTCACGCTTTGTTTTGCCCCACTTCTCCACCGGCGGCCACCACGGGCTATGCACGTCATCGGGCCAAAGGTTCACAAAAAATGGCTTTTTCGCGGCCTGCGCTCGGTCGATGAATTTCAGCGCCGCATCCACAAAGCCCGTCGTGATCTCACTGCGCTGCATCCACGTCACGGGAGAGCCCAGATTCACCGCATCGCCCCAGATTTTCCCCGGTTCGGCATCGCCGGGTTTGAGCGTGAGTGGCAGCAGCTTCGCTCCCATGCCCTCAAAGTTCGTCAGGGACTCATCAAAGCCATACGCCGTGATCGGCGGCGCATCTGCGACATCACCTGCCACACCGAGGTGCCACTTCCCGAAGTGGCCAGTCGCGTAGCCATGGCTCTGAGCACACGGGCCAGTGTGGGAGCCTGTGGATCGAGCCAGTCTGCCACACCGCGCCGGGCATTGTCCGCACGATTGTTCAGACAGGAGTGGATGCGCCACCGCTGCGGATACTGCCCTGTCGTCAGCGCACAGCGTGAGGGGCGAGCAGATGGGCGAGTTCGGCGAAACTGCTCAAAGCGGATACCTCGGCCGCGATGCGGTCGATGTTGGGTGTTTGCGCCTCTTGATTGCCAGCACGAGAAGTCGCCCCAGCCCATGTCATCAATGAAGACCATGATGAATTCGGAGGTGCTGCATGCAGCACCGGACAGAGAGCGAGGACGAGAAAGAGCCTTTTTGAGCATCCCAAGCAAACGCGACGGCTTCACCAACCTAACACTCGGAATTGCGCCAGCGCATCACGCTGGCGGTGTCGCAGTGACAGCCGCCGCGTAGGCCGCTTTCAGTGCAGCATCCGTCTGCGTGTGCTTTCCACGATACACGAGCAGCAGCCCCAGGCGCGGGAAGTCACTCCGATTCGGCGCAGAGTGGTGAATCGTCTCACACTGATGGATGAGCGCATCTCCCGGCTCCAGCAGGCCACAGAACTGCTCCTCCAGGGGCACGCTGGGTGCCTCTGCTAGACCGATGGAGTTCCCCTTCACGCCAGAGGGCTTGGTGGGCAGCATTCCATTCCTTTGCGAGAGCCACGCACATAATACAGGGCCATTCTCCATCGTCACGGGGTCCATCGCGATCCAGATGGTCAGCATATCCGGTGGAGTCTGGCAAAAGTAGGCATTGTCCTGGTGGTAGGGCACCCCAGAGCCGATCCGTGCGGGTTTATTGAACGTCTCACGCCGACGGGCCTGCGGCTCGCCAGGCACGACCTCGCAAACGAGCCTCGATGATCTCCGGCTTCTCCACCATCGGCAGCATAGCGGGATGATGCACCTCAATCGCCACAGGTTGCGCACGGTTTCGCCATCGGCCTCGAGCGTGCGTGCATCCACAGGCTTCGATGGCAGATCATCACGCATGAAGCGCCCAACTCACGACGGATCGCCGCCACCTCCGTGCTGCTGAACAAGCTAGCACGCGAATGACACCATCCCGCTCATAGTCATCGATCAAAGTGGAAGAGTTGTTTGGGAGAAGGGATGGCGGGCTCATGCTCTATCTACGAAAAGAGTGCTCCACCTCTGGCTCCGATTCGGATGGATGCCTCAGCTAACAGTGCAGATGGCTACTTCGGCGCGGCTTTCCACGACTTCGATGGCTTTCTCGATGTTTGATCTGCTCCCAAGTCATGCAATGGTCTTTTCCAGGAGGAACCCAAAACCCATCCGTGATGAAGAACGTGGCAGGCACGCCACCGAATCATCAAACGTGAGCACCACGAGTTTGTCCGGTACCGGTTCAGCACGTAGCGCGGTCGCGAGGAGCAGGGAAAAGAGAAGGCGTTTCATGGATGGAGGGGAACGCTGCTGGCATGTGATTCTTGAACCACAGACCGGCTCTCACTTGGCAGGCCCCGCACGCGCTTGAACTCGTTGAGATTGTGCGTCACCAGTTTCGCCGAGAGAGCCATCGCATGAGCTGCGATCAAAAGATCGTTTGGGCCGATCAATTTGCCTTTGAGTTCCAACTCGCTCCGGATCTCACCGTATCGCCGGGCCGGATCACCTGCCTGGAAATCAAACTTCGCAAAGGAGCCAGGATGCGCTGCATCCGCGCCCGCTCGGCAGTCGGGTCATTTGCTCCGCAGGCTCCGTATTCCAGTTCAGCCAGCGTGATGGCGGATAGACCGATCACATGACCTTCAGCCGCATGTTGCCGGCACTTGGCCAGAATGCGCCTGCCTGTTTCCTGCCTCTGGCGTTGTTTCTCAGACTTCGGCTCCAGGATGCTCAAGCCGCGCATCATCAGGATCGTGGTGTCGGTGTCGAGCAGGTAGATCATGAGTCATCGCTCCAGGCGCGTTTTTCGAGCTTCAATTGCTTCCGTCGGCCTTCCACCGTCTTGAAGAATGACTCCGAAAGCCCCTGGCAGGCCTCTTCAGGCATCCCAGGGGATCACTCTCAGTGATCAAAATGCCTTCCGGCACCCGGCGAAGCGTCACCACACCTCGCTGAAGCGGAAATCCTTCGGCAGCCGGATGGCCTGACTGCGCCCATTCATGAAAACCTTGGCTCTCGAACTCATGACGTGGTCCATGCCATTTGGTAGAGCCAAACGCGAGAGAATGTTTGCCTGCCGAAGCCAAACTCTACTTCCTCGCGGCTTTCACATTGGCTTCGATGGCCTTGAGGACCGTTCGTCTTCGAGATGCCTTGCAGCTTGTCGGGTTTGGATTTGTTCAAGGCCGCCAGTGCTTCGTCATAGCGACCGAGTTTGGTCAGTAGGCGCGAGACTCCGAGAAGAGCGGAGAAATCATCGAGCTGCTAAGCTGTCGTGTTTTGCCCTCGATCACGGCCTGATAGGCGGCGAGCGTCTTCGCGTCGTCGTGGAGATGCATTTCGCGATTCCAGACCCAGGCGCAGCATCGCGGTGTCGCGTGCGCGTGGATCACTGATCCACTCACAGCGGCGCTAAAGTCGGCTTCGGCCTTGGCACCGTCATCGGTGACGAAGTAGGCGCGGCCACGGGCATGGAAACCATCGCCACGCTTCCAGAAAGGCCATTTCATAGATGTCTTCATTGCCGTATTTTGCCATGATTTGGACGGCGCGTCGAAGTTGGCCATCAGGTGTTGAATCTCCGCCGTTTTGCGCACGGCTTCGATGGGGATTGGTCGATGTAAGGTCGCATCAATGCAGCAATGCCGCCTGCTCCAGTGCAGCGCATGTTTTGAAGTCGTATCTTAACGCCTGAGCGAGCGCGAGGAATCCAGCGTCTTTGCGCTGCTGCGTGGCATGCGGAAACCATCCCACGAGAGTCGGTCACGCTGGGATCTTGCATCGGGAGACGTGCGAGCACCATCGTGAAATGGGCGAACTTCATCGGCTCGAAGCCTTCCCGTGCTGGTGGGCGAGGAGGGCGCTGACTTCTTGGCCATCCTCGCGAATGCGCTGGCGGCAGAGATTGATGTGCCAGGAAGGCTCTGCGCGTGGGTTGCGGCCGATGACTGATGCAGCGGATCATTTTCATCCTGCGTGACGGGGATGCGGATCTCGACGGTCCGTGATCGTGGCGATGAGACGTGGCGTGGCCACTTCCGCCTTGGAATCCCAGGTGAACCACTGACTGCGCGGCGCTCCGCGATCCAGATCGACGATGTGGCCGCTGGGGCTGATGCCGATGGAGTAATAGGAGTGCGTCTCCGTCGCCAGGTTGATCTCGGTGACATCGCCAATGCCATAGCGCCTGATCGTCGTCGCGTGTGTGGTGAGTGATGTTCAGCTTTTCACCACGGCACGTCATCAGCAACGAATCGCAAAACACACTGCTGCCCTGCCAGCCCGCTTTGGAAACTCGTGCCCAAAGTGGGCACGCGACCTGTCTTCATTGCGGTCATGAGACTTACCGTGGCCGCCGGGGCGGTTTGCAGTATTCGTCGTATCGAGTTTGCCATCGATGGTGACGCCCTTCGCATCACCGACGAGTCGCACGGTGGGCACGGGGCCGCGCTTCTGGCCGAGCCTGCTGCGACACTTCATGCGCAGGCCTTTGAGGCATCGTCGATGAGGGCAGCGATGCGTTTTGCCAAACACGCTCGCGGCATCGACTTTCGTTTCGCTTTCTCAAAAAGGGCGAGCGCTTCGTCGGCTTTCGCTTTATCTTCATCCATCACCTTCCAGTTGGCTTCAGTGCGTAGAAGGTGTGCATCGCTCTCGCGCAGGGCCGTCGAAGAGGCGGCAATACTCGCGCAGCGCGCCGCCGCTGGCTCGTAGCCGGGCCAGTAGGCGCGCGCGGTAGAACATGTACGCGAAGTGAAGCCGATGCCGACTTTATTAAAACCTGCCGCACCGTGAACCAGAGATATCCTCGCCCTGCGACAATCCTTTGGTGGCCAGCACCGTGTCGCCCATCGACTGCGAGGCAAAGGCGGGCAGATTAACCGCGATCCGTGAACGGATAGTTTTCAGTTGAGGATCGGGTTGTTTGTCTTCTTCGCCCATAGTGGCACGCAGCCCTCCGGCGCGGCTTCGCCTTCGGCCTTGTTGCCTGCTTATTCATCGGCCGACGCCCACCGACGAGTGCCCACGAGCACATTCGGCTCCAGTTTATCGATCTTCGCCAGCGGCGGCAGCATACAGACGCCATACGCACAGTTCAGCACCTTCGCGTGAGGTGCGTTTTGCCGATCTCCTTCGCCACGCGATTGACGAACTCCCACACATAATCACTCAGCAAGCCGCGCTCGATGCGCTCGGGCGAGTCCTTGCCTTTTGCACTTCTCGCATTGGCAAATGGAGGTGTAGCCATCGGGCGGCATTAGTGGAGACGCTTTCAAAGTGGAAGGTGTCTGAGCTGCGCCCGCGCATTGCGCACCGTCTCGCGGAAGAGCTCTTCGTTCGAGTAGCAGAGCTGGCACTTCGAGTCGCCAGGCTTGAAATCGGGCTTGCCGCCGTAGATCGCGAACCACTCCGGGATGTGCATCGGGCACACGGCAGGCGATTCGTCGTTCGCCATGCCATGAGCGATTTGCAGACGCCTCATCATTCCGAATG